>NZ_JBFUAZ010000830.1:0-1436 GCF_056406035.1 Polaromonas sp. P1_E1_2
GTACACCACTTCCACCAGATCGCTCTGGGCCAGCATCACGGCGTCGATGTCCTTGTAGGCCATCKGAATCTCGTCGATCACCTCCGCGTCCTTACGGCATTCCACGCCTTGGGTAGCCTTGATCTGGTCTTCGACCGTAAACAGCTTTTTGGCCTGCGTACGGCTCATGGTGCGGCCGGCCCCGTGGCTGCAGCTCATAAAGCTGTCGGGGTTGCCCTTGCCGCGCACGATGAAACTTTTGGCGCCCATGCTGCCGGGAATGATCCCGAGCTCTCCCGCCTTCGCGCTCACGGCGCCCTTGCGGGTCACAAACACCTCTTGCCCAAAGTGCGTTTCCTTCTGCACATAGTTGTGGTGGCAGTTCATCGCCTCCACGTGCGTCTCAAACGGCTTGCTGATCACCTTGCGCAACGCGCCAATGGCGGCCTGCATCATCACCTCGCGGTTCAGGCGCGCAAATTTTTGCGCCCATCCCACACCGCGCACATAGTCGCCAAAGTACTGCGAACCTTCTTCAAGGTAGGCCAGGTCTTTGTCCGGCAGGTTGCGCTGGTGCAGCTCGGCGTCTTTCTTCGCGAGCTCGATGAAGTGCGTGCCGATGGCGTTACCCACCCCGCGCGAACCACTGTGCAGCATGATCCAGACCCCGCCGCTTTCGTCGAGGCACACCTCGACAAAGTGGTTGCCGCCGCCCAGGGTTCCCATGTGGCGGTGGTTGTTGGTGTTCTTCAGGCGCGGGTAGTCCAGGCAGATAGCCTCGAACTCATCGACCAGCTGGCCCCAGGCCGCATCTGCCGCGCTGGGCGGGTTCGTCCAGGCGCCGACCTCGCGCACCGAACCATTCCTGCGGTAGGTCTTGGGCGCCGAGCCGTGCGGTACGGCTTTTTCGATCTCCGTGCGTAGCGGACCCAGGTTGTCAGGCAGGTCTTCGGCGCGCAGCGTGGTTTTGCAGGCCATCATGCCGCAGCCGATATCCACACCGACCGCCGCCGGAATGATCGCCTTGAAAGTCGGGATCACACTGCCGATGGTGGCGCCCAGGCCGTAGTGCACGTCGGGCATCACGGCCACGTGCTTGAACACGATGGGCAGGCGTGCGGAATTCTCCAGCTGCTTGAGTGCCTGCGCTTCCACCGGCACGCCGTTGGTCCACATCTTTACCGGCACACCGCCGGGAACTTCATGTTGTTGGTAGTTCATTGTTGTTCTTCCTTTTTCAATAAAACGGATGACTAGAGCTTGTGAAATGAAATTTCGCCACTTGTTGCCAAGCTGGGGTTTGAACCCAGACCCCGCGCCTTTCAGCACGAGAGCGTTTGCACGCCGCGTCTACCTGTAATTTCACGGGCATTCATCCAAAACCTTTTTGATCACCAGCAGCAACAAAATTGTTGAAATGGATACGTGCTCTACCAGACTGAGCTACGGTGCTGCAA
>NZ_JBFUAZ010000831.1:0-1430 GCF_056406035.1 Polaromonas sp. P1_E1_2
ACATTGAACAGGCTCATTGCTCAGTTCTTCAGGTTGAGCTTGGTCACGAGTTGTTTGAAGTTGTCGTTGTCGCGCACCATTTGCGCCTTGAAGGCGGGGCCGTCGGCATAGGCGTAGCCCAGGTTCAGCTTGTCCATCACTTCGCGCATGATGGGCTCTTCGGCCGCCTTCTTGCTGAAAGTCCGGATGGTTTCCACGACTTCAGGCGGTGTGCCTTTGGCCACGCCCAGGCCGCGCCAGGTGCCGATGGACAGGTCGATGTTGCGTTCCTTGAGGGTGGGCACGTTCTCAAAACCCTTGACGCGCTGGTCGGCCATCACACCCAAAATCTTCAGCTTGCCGGCCGCCACATGCACGGCAACCTCAGCCGGGCTCACACCTACCGCGTCCACATGACCACCCAGCAGGGCCAGCACGGCGGGGCCGGCGCCCTGGTAGGGGATGTGGTTGAACCTGGCGCCGGTTTTTTCTTCCAGCGAGGCGGCCGCCAGGTGCCAGATCGAGCCATTGCCGGCGTTGCCGACCTTCACGTCGCTGCCGGTCTTTTTGGCGGCGGCGAGGAACTCTTCAATCGTGTTGTAGGGCGAGTCCGCTTTCACGGTGATGGCAGCCGGGTCGGCATTCAGGCGGGCAATCGGGATGAAGTCGTCCTGCGTGATCTTGGTGATGCCCATGTGCGGCAGGATGGTTACCTCCACAAACAGCATGGCAATCTTGTAGCCGTCGGGCTTGGCGTTGACCACGTCGGCCAGGCCAATAGCGCCGCTGGCGCCGGGTTTGTTGTAGACCACCAGCGATTGCGTGGTGTATTTTTTGGCGGCTTCGGCATAGGCGCGCGCCAGCGAGTCCGTGCCGCCGCCAGGCTGGAAGGCCACCATCACTTCAATGGGCTTGTTCGGGTAGGCCTGCGCCCAGCTGTTGCCGCAGAGGCTGGTGAGCGCCAGGAGGGCTGTCGCCAGCAATTTGCGCGGTGTCAGAAACTTCATGCTTGTCTCGCTTTCGTTTTTAGTTGGAAGGGAAATCCGGGGTGAGGTGGGTGCTGAAAGAAATCGTGACGAGTCATTTCTTCTGCACCTCCTGGTTTTTGGTCCGGCTCCAGCTCACGCTGAAACGCTTGTGCGACTGGTCCATGTGTGCATGCATGGCTGCACGCGCGGCATCCGGTTCATGGTTGCGCACCGCATCAAAAATGGCCTGATGCTCGGCAATCGCCGAGCGCCACGATTCAACGGTTTCAAAATGCCCGCCCAGCCGCTCGAACAACGGGCCGCGGCGCGAGTCCCAGAAGCGCTGGATGGTTTCAATCAGCACCACGTTGCCGCAAGACTCGACGACGGCGGTATGAAAAGCGCGGTCGCCTTCCAGCGGCAGCACGCCGCGGTCAGCGTCAAACTGCATGCTGGCGATGGCCTTGTCCATCGCGTCTATGT
>NZ_JBFUAZ010000832.1:0-1423 GCF_056406035.1 Polaromonas sp. P1_E1_2
GCCCTTGTAGGTTTGAAAAATGCCTTTGAGCTCGATCATGAAAATTCGCTAAACCTTGTCACCCCTCACGGTTCTTGTGAAAACGTGTGAGGCTCTTTTTTGAACAGGACGCGAATTTAGCCTAGCTTCTCCCAAACTCAAAAGAATATTAAATAGACTAGTTAGATGATTAATCAGCTATAGAACCCGATTTACAGCCTTTTACGCATTTTTCAGCCAAAACTTGATCATTTATACCCGGATGATATAAACTCCTAATTTGACCCGGACAAAATTAACCGTAATGACTTTATGACCTCTACTTTGATCGCCACGCCCCGCACCCTGACCGCCTTCGCCGGGTTCCAGCGCATTGCCTCCGGGCCGCGCCGTGAGCTGCTCGCGCAGTTGCGCGCCACGCCCCAGCAGGCCGACATACTGCTTCGCATATTCAACGATGCCAACGGGGAACGCCTGGACCTTGACCTGCGGCCCGACGCCGTGGATGCGCCCGACGACACGCCGCCCGACCTTCCCGCCGCCGAACCCGAAGCACCGGTGACGCGTTCTGTCGGGCGCCCCAGGCTGGGGGTGGTTGCGCGTGAAGTCACCTTGCTGCCGCGGCACTGGGAATGGCTCAGCCGCCAATCAGGCGGTGCTTCGGTTGCGCTGCGCAAGCTGGTGGAAGAAGCGAGCAGGGCCAACGAGGCACGCGACGTGGTACGGGCCTCCCGCGAAGCCGCTTACCGCTTCATGGCGGAAATCGCGGGCGACCTGCCCGGCTTCGAAGAAGCCACCCGCGCCCTGTTTGCCGGCGACCGGCTGCGTTTTGACACCCTGGTCGAGCCCTGGCCTGAAGATGTGCGAACCTACCTGGCGGCACTGGCCGCAGCCAGCTGGAGCGCCGCATGAAGCCGCCGGATCTTTCCGCCCTCGATCACCGGCTTGAAACCGAAATGCATGAGGGCGACGTGCGTGCAGCGGGCGAAATCGCGGCGCCACCGATTTCCGTGGCAGATCCGGTCCCGCCCCTGGCAACACAGCCCGCGGCGGCGAAACCCGCTTCGCACACCCGGCCCGCATTGAACGACGGTGTGCCGATGTGGAAGACCTTTGCCGCCTTCCTCGGCCCCATGCTGCTCAGCAACATCCTGCAGTCGCTGTCGGGCACGCTGAACAACGTGTATGTCGGCCAGATGATCGGCGTCGGCGCACTGGCGGCGGTGTCCAGTTTCTTCCCCATCCTGTTTTTCTTCATTGCCTTCACCATCGGCCTGGGCGCTGGCGCCTCCGTGCTGATTGGCCAGGCCTGGGGAGCGCGCGACACCGGAAAGGTCAAGGCAATTGCGAGAACCACCCTCAGCGTCGGCCTGATTTTTGGCCTGCTCGWCGCGCTGTTCGGCGGCATCTTTACCGGGCCCTTGCTCAGGGCGCTGGGCACACC
>NZ_JBFUAZ010000833.1:0-1421 GCF_056406035.1 Polaromonas sp. P1_E1_2
CGAGAATAAAGAGCAGGACTGTGATGGCGGTGACAACGGGCACAACAGATCGGAGCAAAAAACCCTCTCGGGAAATTCGCCATAAACCCAAGAATGCCCCCGGTTTGGCGCTTAAAGCGCCCATCCAAAGCCCCACGGGCAGCAGGAAATAGGCGTAATGCAGAGGGAACTCAACCATGGCATGGCTGAACACGAAACCCGTGCCGAGCAGCAGACACCAGGATAAAGAATCGCGAACAATACGGTATTGCCACAAGAACCATGCGGAAACCAGTAAAGTGGCCGCAAGCCCGACTGGCAAACCGTTCCACAACATCAGGTCAAGAAAGAGATTGTGGGCACTTTCAAAGAATGTGTAGGTAGGGGGATAGGCAAGTGCAGTGGCTTGTTGTGCCGCTGCTATCTGCGTCCATCCGTAACCCTGCCACGGGGCCAGCGAAATCGCCTCCATCATTGATTGCCAATAAATGGTTCTAATTCCGGGAGTCATACGGCCAACAATGCTTCCCGCTTCGGCTCCAAGCAATAGCCATTGATTAATCAAAGGCCACGCGAGCGTGACGGCGAAGTAGAAGGCACCGATGGCGGCAATTGCGCTCCCACTCACACGCAGCTGGCACCGTTTGCGCAGCGGGACATATAAAACCAGGAGCCAACACCATGCCAACAGGACGGAGCGGGAGCCTGTCATGACAAGCCCGAATACCAACCAAAGAGCCGCGCTTAGCCCTACCCAAACATGTATTTTTCTTGTCTCAAATAGAAATAAAAGCCCGGTCAGGCCGAGTAGCAGTAGTGTGGCAAATTGATTCGGCTGAGCCAGATTGGCGAAGACTCGTCCACCCGGCTCAAGGTCAATCACAAAAATCGCCAGCTTCCCTAAATCCAGCCACTGATGGAACGCAACGCCCATGGAGACAATTGACGCCATCGAAATGGCGAGCCACAAACCAGTGATACGCGTCAGATCCGCCGGCAGATTGTCGTCGGGCTTCACATAGCGGGCCCCCAAGAAAACGGCGAGTCCAAAGCCCGCCGGGTACAAAAACGCCATCAAGGCATCACCCCTGAAAACGATCAACCCAAAGCCCAGCTGCAACATGGGCACTATCGCCAAAGCCCAAGCAGCCCACGCCAATAACGGCACACTTGGCACGCCATGAATAGCAGCCCACAAGCCCAAAGGCAGGAATGCCAAGGCCATCGCCCATTCCTGATGGGCGGTAACCCATGGGGAATAGTGGTTTGGCAATAGATACGCAAGAAACGCCAAAACTGACAACCAGGTAAATGCCCTCTGCCGCATCAAAGTTTCCGAAATCAAGTTATGGACTCCGACGATTTATTTATCCTTCATACAAAAAATAAAAGCGGCGCGTCGAATGACGCGCCGCTTTACATGCAATACCGAACTGCTGTTT
>NZ_JBFUAZ010000834.1:0-1419 GCF_056406035.1 Polaromonas sp. P1_E1_2
GCGCGATCTTGGGCAACTGGGTGGTTTTACCCGAGCCAGWTTCGCCACAGACAATGATGACCTGGTGGGCCGCCATGGCGGCGGTGATTTCGTCGCGTTTGCCCGAAASGGGCAGCGACTCTGGAAAGGTAATGGCGAGGGGAGACAAGGATGGAGGCGAAGAAAAAGGCAAGCAGTGCAGGATAAAAGCGGCAGCAGCGCTGCCAGAGCGCTCAATTATCGGGTGTTCCAGCCCGCAGCGGACCGGCTATGGTTATGGCGCCGCGATCAGGCCGCCAGCACAGGCAGGTCGACGGCTTCCCCACTGGTCTCGTCAAACCATGCAATGCGGCTCGGGTAGCTCAGCGCGGTGCGCGACATGCCTCGCCCTATGCTCACTGCCGAAGAGGCGCGCGCATCGGATTTGGAGACCCGCAGCACGCCAAGGCCGACCTCGGCAACCCAGCGCGTCTGCTGGTTCCCTACCAAATCACCCTCCAGTGTGGTGTTAAGCACCACCGGCCGCGCCAGGGCGGCCTGGACYCTGCGCGCCAGGTGGATCAGTTGGCCGCTGTCATGGCAATTGCGCATCAGCAGCAAAAAACCGTTCTCTTCCAGGCGCCCCATTTCCACATGCGCGGGTACGGTGCGGCGCAACCGGCCGGCACATACAAACAGTGCGTGGTTGGCGGCCGCATGGCCATAGAGCTTTTCCAGCACATAAAGATTGGCCACCGACACCACAATCACGCCCAGCGGCACGGGCTCATCGCGGTAACGTCTGAAGGCCGCCTCCAGCATGTTGCCGGTTTCGCTGTGGGAGCGCATGCGCGTGACCGGGTCGTAGCTGGGGCCGTGCGCCATGGCCCGGTTCAGCTCGATCAGGTAGGAATAACGGGTCCAGAGCACAGCCGCCATGGTGGCCAGATAACACGTGCCGGCGACAGCGGTCACCGCGTGCACCTGCCACGGCACATGGGCACGGTCAAGTGCCACCCAGCTCAACCCCGCAATGGCCACCAGCATGAAGGAGACGCCCGAGACGGCCACCCAGGCCAGGCGATCCCCCCGCACGGCGCTGCGAAGACTGAGCGCCATTGCCACCAGCCCCAGAAAACACGCCACCGCCAGGCTCAGCGCCAGGGCGTGGCGCGGGCTCAATGCCCAGCCAGCCGCGATACTCAGAAGAGCCAGGCTCGCCAACCAGGTCAAGGCGCGCCGGGCCGAGTCCGGATTGCGCAGGATGCCAAGAATGGAAAACAGCAGGTAAGCCAGTAGCGCAGAGACCACGCTGGCCACATGGGCCAGGAAACGGTCCAGAAGATCGGCGTTCTCGATCGGCAATCCGCCCAGGAAGGCCACCACAAAAAACGTCGAGGCGATTGCCGAAACAGCCGCATTGACGGCAATGCGCCGCAGGGACCGGATATAGGCAAATGC
>NZ_JBFUAZ010000835.1:0-1417 GCF_056406035.1 Polaromonas sp. P1_E1_2
GCTTGTCAATGACAACCAGTTGCAGCGCGTCGCCAGGCACGTCAATGCCCTCCCAAAATGACGCCGAAGCCACCAGCACGCAGCCTTTGCCGCCATTGGCATTACCTGCTCGGAAGCGTTCAATCAGCACACGCTTGGGCATGGCCCCCTGAACCAGCACCTCCATGTCCGGCGAATTCAGAAAAACCTCTCTGAGTGCATCACCAATGGTGCGCAAAGCCCGCAGTGTGGTCGTCAAAACCATGGTGCGCCCCCCGAGACGTCCCGACCATCTCGCTGCAGCTTCGGCGACTTTCATGGTGTGCGCCGGGTCTCCCGGTTTGGGGAACACCTCAGGCACATACAATGCCGCCTGCCTCTCGTAATCAAAAGGACTTCCTACCCGCAAGACCTCGGCATCTTCCAGTCCGCAAGGCTTGGTAAACCAGCTGAGCTTGTCGTCATCTCCCAGTGTGGCGGAGGTGAATATCCAGGACTTCGCCGAGCCGGCGGAGGCACCCAGCACTTTGCTTTTCACCGCCTTCGAAATATCCAGTGGCGACTCGACCAGCCGGAGCTGGGTTCCCACGTCCGCCCAGCGCACGCAGCCCGGTTCGCATGCATGAACGAAACGCTGGGCGCGTTCCGCCAGTTCCTCGGCACGCTCATGGAGGCGAACGAAATCAGGCGCGATTTCACTGACCGTATCCAGGGCGACACAAGCCCGCTCGCAGGACGTGTGAATGACTTGCAACGCACTGTTCCACTCAGCCGCATTCAACCCCTCCGGAGACTCACCCACCCATCGCAGTTTGGTGCCTGGGTACTGTTTCCCGGCRCACAGRCGCAGCTCGCGCGCAGCRTGCTCGACGRCCGACACCACCTCCTGCCAATCSACCAGSCCGCGSGCCAGYTGCAGGCCGGTKGCCAGCATGTCCCTTGCAAAATCAAGAAGCTGGCCCGTGGTCAGGTTTGTTCCCAGAAATTGCACGCCGGTCTCGTTGAGCTGGTGCGCTTCATCGAAGATGGCGATGCGTACGGAAGGCAGCAACTCAGCGACGCCGGATTCGCGCACCGCCAGATCGGCAAAAAACAGGTGGTGGTTGATCACCACCACGTCGGCAGCCATGGCTTCCCTGCGGGCCAGGTTCACATGACAGGCCCGAAAACGCGGACAGGTGGCGCCCAGGCAATTTTCACGCGTGGAGGTCACCAGAGGAATCATCGGCGAACGTTCATCCAGCCCCGGGAGTTCGGCCAGGTCGCCGGTGCGCGTGAGCTTGGACCATTCTTCAATTTTGGCCAAGGCGCGCACGGAAACGCCGTCGGGCAAATAAGCCTCCTGGCGCGCCATTTCCATGCGGTGCAGACACAGGTAGCTGGCCCGCCCCTTGAGCAGCGCCGTGCTGACCGGAAGAGCCAGCGCCTCCACCAGCCG
>NZ_JBFUAZ010000836.1:0-1410 GCF_056406035.1 Polaromonas sp. P1_E1_2
CCTTCTATTCCGAGTACGCCTGGGAATTTCTCAGGCGAAATCGCTTTTACCAAGCAATGGTAGACGGCACCAACCCGTCATTCGATCTTGCCCAATGGGGATACCGACCGACGCCTGCGCACGAAGCAGGTTTTGGCTTGCAGCGTGTCAAGCACTACAGTGAAAGTCACAACGACTCACTTCCGCGCTGGACACCCATCGCGGCGATGGTGGACCGAATGCAGGACACCGTCGCCCATTTCAAACACCACCAGCCACGCATTGAATATCCCGGCGCGCAAGTCGCGGTCGTTTTCGATCTAGCACCTGTATTCGGCCCCGGAACCCTAGCCCTCCAAACGCAAGCAGATCTCGCCGTCAAGTACCTCGAACGCCTGCTGAGCACGAGCAATCTGYTGCAAACATCACGAACAACGGGCGGMGAAGCGGCCAGGGAATCCACCAACAAGCCGAATCGGCAACTGCTCCGCGGCTACCTCAGACTGGCCGATCTCCTGTCAAATCCCCAGACCCTCTTGTCAGAGGGCACCGAGCACCTGCCTATGGCGAAGCGGCGGGGCAAGCCGGGGATGATTACGATTGAGCAGGCCGCAACGCTGTTGCCCGACTATGACGTTGCCGACGATAAACGACAAACAATCACGGATGCCCAACGTTGTGACCGCGCCTACAGATATGCCGATAAAGCTTGGAAGATGATCTACGGCTGGGAATGCTTGGGGCTTCTCAAATTCGACGAGTGGGACCTGCCGCCCCCCAAGAACGCGGCACCGTTGTAGATCGGCAACGAGCCGCTTTTTGGCCTTAAAAATTCCAAGGTACAAACTCGGAAATTCAGCCTCCACCAAATTTCCAAGCAAACGTCTTGTCCTTGCGCTTTTCATACAAAACGTGTTGACTTGCGAACGCAAATGCGCTGCGCACGCTCTACCGCCTGAGCTATCACGTTCGGTCGGATATTTGCCGAAGAAGTAGCTAGCGCCCGGCCGGGCTCGTGCGTCTTCCGCAAGATCGTTCGCTCAAGAACAATCACATCAATGCCACTCGATGGCACATATTGATGGAGTTCTTGATGATCGATTCAGCACCGCGCCAGTTTCCACAGACCCGCACAAAAAAGCTCAAGATTGTCCGCGCACCGATCTCCGCTGCTGCTGCACGTGCATCAGAGTCGGAGCTGGACCAGGTAGCTCCCGCTTCGCACACAACGGTTGCAGGATATCCCTTATACGGTGTTCCAAAGCTTATCGTCATCGAGCGCGTCTGCGACATGCTCGGACTCAAACGGTCGGCGGTACATGCCAAGGTCGCGACGGGCGAACTGCCCGCACCGATCAAATTTGGCACCAGCCGCAGAGCCGCTGCAAGGTGGTTAGAGCACGAGATCGTGGCATTCGTTCTGAGCAAAGC
>NZ_JBFUAZ010000837.1:0-1409 GCF_056406035.1 Polaromonas sp. P1_E1_2
CATCTAGGGACGGCCCGGCGATGAAAAAGCCCGGCGCCTTTCGGCGGCCGGGCTTTTCGCAAAAGTGGGGCGTTGGCTTATTTGTAGCCGACACGGTCCAACATCTGCTGCACTTTGAGCTGGTTGTTGCCCACGGCGCTGATCGGGATGGTTTCAGACTTGAAGCTGCCATTGCCCGACGGTGTCATGGMCTTGAGCGCGGGATTGCTCACGCCCAGCCCCGGTACGGCGGCCCACTCGTTGTTGCCGTTGGCAAAGTACTCCTGTGCGCTCGGGCTGGCCAGATATTCCATGAACTTGACGGCGTTGGCCGTGTTCTTGGCGTTTTTGGCAACCGCCGCGCCGGCGATATTCACATGCGTGCCCCAGCTGTCCTGGTTGGGGAAGACCACGCCCACGCGGTCGGCCACGACTTTGTCTTCAGGCGCGTTGGAACGCATGATGCGCGCCAGGTAGTAGGTGTTGGTCAGCGCAATGCCGCACTCGCCGCTGGCCACGGCCTTGATCTGGTCGCTGTCGCCGCCCTTGGGGTCACGCGCCATGTTCGCCACCAAGCCCTTGAGCCATTGCTCGGCCTTGGCTTCGCCAAGATGCTCGGTCACCGCACCGAAGAGGGAGAGGTTGTACGGATGTGCACCGGAGCGGGTGCACAGCAGGCCCTTGTTCTTCGGGTCGGCCAGCTTTTCGTAGGTGTCCACGTCGGCTTTCTTGACCTTGAGCTTGTCAAACACCACAACGCGGGCGCGCGTCGAGAAGCCGAACCAGGTCGTGCCTTCGGCCGTTTCCTTGGCGCGCAACTTGGCCGGGATGGCGGCTTCCAGGGCGGGTGACTTGATGGGCTTGAAGAGGCCGTCCGCATCGCCCTTGTGCAGGCGCGCGGCATCGACCAGCAAAATCACGTYGGCAGGAGATGCCGTGCCTTCGGCCTTCAGGCGCGCCAAAATGCCGGCGTCATCCGCGTCCACGCGGTTCACCTTGATCCCGGTGGCCTTGGTGAAGTCGCTGTAGAGCTTTTCGTCCGTCTGGTAATGGCGGGCAGAATACAAGTTGACCACCTGTTCCTGCGCTGATGCCAAGCCTGCCAGCAGCATCAGCGACGAGAGAACCACTTTTTTGTACATAACTTTCCACTTCCTTACTGGTATTTTTAAAGCCCGGCCATGATAAAGCAAATAAGAATCATTCTTGGTAGTCCCCCTACGTTGTGCAAGCCTTCACGAGGGCTGGACTGGCTGGCGGGCATCGGCCTGGCTGCGGTTTTGTCGCTGTTTGCCGGCTGCGCCACAGCGCCGCCCGGACCGGCCGCGCCTGTAGCGCCGCTACCGGCGGAGGCCGCCAGAAAGCCGGTGCGCATCGGGCTGGCGCTGGGCGGTGGCGCGGCGCGCGGCTTTGCCCATGTGGGTGTGATC
>NZ_JBFUAZ010000838.1:0-1405 GCF_056406035.1 Polaromonas sp. P1_E1_2
GGCGACACCTATGCCTTTTCGCCCCACAGCACAGAAGCTGAAATACACGCGGTGTGGATGGACGTGCCCCGGGCGACGTATGTAGTGCGTGAGGGGAACAGCGACGACGGCCGAGTGCTAGGCACCTACTTCATCAAACCCAACCAGCCGGGGCTGGGTGCGCATGTCTGCAACTGCGGTTATGTGGTCGCGCCCGAAGCGCAGGGCAAAGGCCTGGCGTCGGCGATGTGCGAGCACTCCCAGCAGGAAGCGCTGGCCATGGGTTTTCTGGCGATGCAGTTCAACCTGGTGGTGTCGACGAATGAGCGTGCTGTTCGGTTATGGCAAAGATTGGGGTTTGAGATTGTGGGGACCTTGCCGGAGGCTTTTCGGCATGTGAGGTTGGGGTTGGTGGATGCGTTTGTGATGTTCAAGACTTTGCGGCGTTAAGGCCGGAACAAGCCCCGGCCTCAACAAGAAAACTCAAACCCATCCTTCAAGCACAACCTTCCCCCGCGCCTTCCCAGACTCCACCAACTCATGCGCCCGCCGCAAATTGGCGGCATTGATCACACCAAACGTTTCCGTCAGCGTCGTGCGGATCAAGCCGGAATCGACAAGTTGGGCGACCTCATTGAGCAGGCGGTGCTGTGCCACCATGTCGGGTGTGCCGAAGAGGGGGCGGGTGAACATCAGTTCCCAGTGGATGGATGCGCTCTTGCGTTTGAACAGCGTGATGTCGAACTTCACCGGGTCGTCAATCAGGCCGAACTTGCCTTGTGGTGCGATGGCTTCGGCGATTTGTGCCAGGTGGCTGTCGGTTTGCGTGAGGCCCACGATGTAGTCCACCGCGGGGATGCCGATACGCTTGAGCTCTTCGGCAATCGGCCGGCTGTGGTCGATGACATGATGGGCGCCGAGTTCCTTCACCCAGGCTTGGGTTTCCGGCCGTGACGCGGTGCCTATCACGGTGAGCGAGGTCAGGCGCGTGGCCAGCTGCGTCATGATCGAGCCCACGCCGCCCGAGGCGCCGATGATGAGCAGTGTTTTGTTGTTCGGTGTTTTGCCCGGCACGATGCCGAGACGGTCGAACAGCATCTCCCAGGCGGTGATGCTGGTCAGCGGCAGGGCGGCCGCTTCGGCAAACCCCAGCGTTTGCGGCATGCGGCCGACGATGCGTTCATCGACCAGGTGGAGTTCGCTGTTGGTGCCGGGCCGGGCGATGGACCCCGCATACCAGACCTTGTCACCGGCCTTGAACAGTGTGACCTCGGGGCCGACGGCGCGCACGATACCGCTGGCGTCATAGCCCAACACCTTGTAATCCGAGCCAGCGCTGCGCGCCGCGCTGGCGCGTACTTTGGTGTCCACCGGGTTCACTGAAACGGCTTTCACCTCGACCAGCAGGTCGTGGCCGGTGGGCGTC
>NZ_JBFUAZ010000839.1:0-1403 GCF_056406035.1 Polaromonas sp. P1_E1_2
CGCCTATGGTGACGGGTGCCACCAGGACGCAGTTGCTGCCGATGTGCACGTCGGCTTCAATSACCGTGCGGTGCTTGTTGGYGCCGTCGTAGTTGGCGGTGATGCTGCCGGCGCCGTAGTTCACGCGCTCGCCCACCGTCGCRTCRCCCAGGTAAGCCAGGTGGTTGGCCTTGGCGCCCTTGGCCAGGGTGGCGTTTTTTACTTCCACAAAATTGCCGATGTGTACCTCGGCGCCCAGTTGCGCGCCGGGCCGCAGGCGGGCAAAGGGCCCGATCAACGCGCCCTCGCCGATCTGCACACCCAGCTTCTCGCCGTCGATATGGGTGAAGGGATGGATCACGGCGCCGGCGGCAATGGTGCAGTTGGCAATCACGCAGTTGGCGCCAATGCGCACTCCGTCGCCCAGCGTGACCTGGCCTTCGAACACGCAGTTCACGTCGACTTCCACATCCTGGCCGCAGCGAAGCGTGCCGCGCACATCCAGTCGTGCGGGATCGGCCAGCCGCACGCCTTGCTCCATCAGCGCCGTGGCCAGGCGGCTTTGGTACACGCGTTCCAGTTCAGCCAGTTGCACCGGACTGTTCACGCCGGCCACCTGGGCTGCGTCTGTGATCTGCTGCGCCACGACGGCCACGCCATCAGCCACCGCAAACTTGACGATGTCGGTGAGGTAATACTCGCCTTGGGCGTTTTGATTGTCCAGCCGGGAAAGCCAGGCACGCAGCAGGCGCGTGGGGACAGCCATGATGCCGCTGTAAATTTCGCGGATCTCGCGCTGGGCAGGTGTCGCATCTTTATGCTCGACGATGGCGCGTACCTGGGCCGAGGCTTCGGCGCCGGCCCGCAAGGGCTCGGAGGCGTGCGCCTGCGCGCGCACGATACGGCCATAACCCGTGGGGTCGGCCATGCTGAGCGTGAGCAGTGCCAGCCGCTGGCCGTCGCACTGTGCCAGCAGGGCCTGCAGCGTGGCGGCTTGGGTCAGCGGCACATCGCCCGACAGCACCAGCGTGACGCCATCGTCGGCCAGCAGGGGAATCGCCTGCTGCACTGCATGACCGGTGCCGAGCTGTGGTTCCTGCCGCGCAAATTGCAGGCTGAGCTTCGAATCTGTGCCCGTTTCCCGCTGCGTAAAGCCCTGGCAGGCGGCCTCAACAGCCTCAGCGCCGTGGCCGGTAATGACGACCGCCTTGCGCGCT
Source organism: Polaromonas sp. P1_E1_2 (assembly GCF_056406035.1). Classification (NCBI taxonomy): domain Bacteria; kingdom Pseudomonadati; phylum Pseudomonadota; class Betaproteobacteria; order Burkholderiales; family Comamonadaceae; genus Polaromonas; species Polaromonas sp. P1_E1_2. The sequence goes on from NZ_JBFUAZ010000839.1 coordinate 1,197, forward strand.
GACAAAGACGCAGCGCATTCGATGACATGCTGCAGCAAAGCCTTCCCGCCCAATCGGTGCAAAACCTTGGGTAAGCTGCTTTTCATCCGCGTGCCTTTGCCTGCGGCCATGATGACGACATCAACTGGGGTTGCCATGAAGTTTCCTCTGGATTTTCGAAGGACAGGATTTGAAAAGCGTGCCAGCCCCGCCGGGGCAGCGCTGGTA
>NZ_JBFUAZ010000840.1:0-1399 GCF_056406035.1 Polaromonas sp. P1_E1_2
CGTCGGTGGTCGACAGGCTCAGATTGGCTTTGTTGATGGTGCTGCTGGTGTTGTCGACGTARGCRATGTTGTAGTTGCCSGWCACGTCGGCATTGCCGCTGTCCTTGATGGTCASGCCGCTGGCSCGCACCRYCTTGTTGCCGSTRCCSGCGTTCTTGTCSAGGAAGGCCTGGCTGCCGGCGGCATTGACCAGCTCGCCTGCGCCCGCACCCGCGAGCGCCGCGACGGTGCCCGTTCCGGTGGCGTTCAGCGTGCCGTCGTAGGTCTTGGTCACACCCGTTGCCGTGACCGTCAGGCTGGCCTTGTTGATCGTGCTGCTGGTGTTGTCGACGTAGCTGACGTTGTAGTTGCCGGTCACGTCAGCGTTACCGCTGTCCTTGATGGTCAGCCCACTGGCCTGCACCGTCTTGTTGCCGACACCGAAGTTCTTGTCGGTAAAGACCTGCGTGGCGGCGGTGTTGACCGACTCACCTGCACCGGCGCCGGCCAGCGCGCCGACCGAGCCCGTGCCTGTGGCGCTGAGCGTACCGTCATAGGTCTTGATCACACCGGTCGCGGTGACCGTCAGGTTGGCCCTGTTGATGGTGCTGCTGGTGTTGTCGGCGTAAGTGACGTTGTAGTTGGCGTTGTTCACCCCGTCGCCTACCGTCACGCCCGCCGCCGTTACTGTCTTGTTGCCGTTGCCGGCATTCTTGTCGGTGAAGGCGAATGTGCCGCCCGTGGTGCCGTCACCCGCGAACACCGTGCCCGCCGTCACGACCACAGTACCAGCCGCCGAGAGGCCGCCGTCGTAGGTCTTGGTGACGCTCGAAGTGGACAAGGTCAGGTTGGCCTGGTTGATGGTGCTTGTGGTGTTGTCCGCATAGCTGACGTTGTAGTTGGCGTTGTTCACGCCGTCGCCCACCGTCACGCCGGTCGTCGTGACCGTCTTGTTGCCGCTACCGGCATTCTTGTTGGTGAAGGCGAATGTGCCGCCCGTGGTGTTGTCACCCGCAAACACCGTGCCCGCTGTCACCGTGACCGTGCCGGCTGCGCTGGTCGTGCCGTCGTAGGTCTTGGTGACGTCGGTGGTCGACAGGCTCAAGTTGGCCTTGTTGATGGTGCTGGTGGTGTTGTCGACGTAGCTGACGTTGTAGTTGCCCGTCACGTCGGCATTACCGCTGTCCTTGATCGTTACGCCGCCGGCGCGCACCGTCTTGTTGCCGATACCGAAATTCTTGTCGAGGAAAGCCTGGTTGCCAGCGACATCGACTACCTCGCCCGCTGCCGCGCCAGCCAGCGCGGCAACGGTACCCGTACCGCTGGCGCCCAAGGTTCCGTCGTAGGTCTTGGTCACCGCATTGGCCGTCACCGTCAGGTCGGCCTTGTTGATGGTGCTGGTGGTGTTGTCGACATAGGC
>NZ_JBFUAZ010000841.1:0-1399 GCF_056406035.1 Polaromonas sp. P1_E1_2
GAGTCAAACCATGCCGTTTCTATCTGGTATTGGTCAAATGTTCTAGAAGCCGAGTTTGCCGGTAAGGCGATAAGCATAGGCCACCAAAAACATAGTGCAACCCATCTTCTAAGCAAGTTATTCATAGCAAGAACAATCGATTTTTTGCCCTGAAATGGCAGCATTAATTTGATCCAAAGTTTCTTTCAAAAGCTCTGGTGTTAGGCTCTGAATATCTTCCTCTGAATGCTGGCCAGACCCATGTCTGTGACCTTGCGAGAATAGATTCCATTTCTGAAAGCCCCTATGTGCAGGGGATGTCGAGTCCATTATCGGATGTAGTGCAAATCCAAGCTTTATGAACGACGCTGTTTTGTCAAAATTCGAAATAGTGTCGGCTTTTGCTAACTCATTCTCAACGAATGTATTCAGCAACTTACATGATTGCGCCTTGGTTAACGCAGATGAACTCATTGCATGCATAAATGCGTTCGCCGCATCTTGATACTTCATGCTGTCAGCATCACGCGAACCCTGTTTCATGGCAGCTATTTGTGCGCTCGTTAATCTCAGTTGAGCACCTATAGYATCCAAAATCGCGTTGTGCGCGGCAGTTGACCACAACCCCTGCGGATCGATTTTACTCAAAGGATTTGCCGAGACATATGCAAAGGTATTGATCCCGCCAGCCAGTCCAATAGGATCGGACTGYATATAGCGCCCAATGCGCGGGTTGTACTCCCGGTGCCAGTTCTGGAACAGCCCACTCTCGGCATCAAACACCTGCCCGGGTAAGCGCTGGTTGAACGCGAAGACGCCCAGGCTTGACGGGTTCTGATCAGGCGCCGTCGCCCCAAAGGGCTCCGCCGTATCCCAGCGCCAAGCAATCGCTTCATCACTCTGCCGCGTAATCACTCTGGGTGCACCCAACTGGTCGGTCGAGACGTTGTACAGGCTGATGGCAATGTCGCTGGTTGCAGCAGTCCCCGTCTGCTTGATCACCCCGACCGGCATGCCCATGTAAATGGTTTCATATTGAGGAGCGCCATTGGCATCGTACTCACCTAGCAGCTTGCCCCCTTCGTCATAAACGTAGTAAGCCGCACCGGTAGGCACCAGCGCCGTCGGCCCCGTCTTGCTCATCCTCGACTCCAGGGCACTGTAGCTGTAGCTCACGGTGCCGCCGGCATTCGTCATCGTCGCCAGTCTTCCCCGGTCGCTGTAGGTGTAGCTGTTGGTCCCGTCACTCGTGATGTTGCCGGCCGCATCGTGCACCACGGTGGCCGTACCTGTTGTGTCTTGCGTCTGGTTCAGCCGGTTGCTGGTCGTGGCGATGGTGTTCGGGTAGCTCGTGCCACTGATGACCTTGGCCATACGGTTGCCGGTAGCGTCGTAGCTGTACTGGATCGCACTGCTGCCC
>NZ_JBFUAZ010000842.1:0-1388 GCF_056406035.1 Polaromonas sp. P1_E1_2
GGTCTGGCCCTGCGTGCCCACGGCCGGGGCAAGGCCGTCAAGGTCTACCAGTTCATGAAGGTGCCTACGGCGCGCTTTGGTGAGCACCGCTTGTTCGAGCAGTTGGGTATTCCTATTGAAGGCCTGGGCGACGGCTTCAGCTGGAAGAGCCGCGACCTGGACCATTCGGCGCAACTGGCGCTCGACGGCTGGGCCAAGGCAGAAGCCACCATTCGCGCCGGCGAGCACTTCATGGTGGTGCTGGACGAAATCATGTACCCGCTGCGCTACGGCTGGATTCCGCTGGAAACCATCCTGACCTGCCTGCGCGAGCGCCCGCCGCATGTGCACGTGGTGTTGACGGGCCGCAATGCACCGGGTGAGCTGGTGGACCTGGCGGATACGGTGACGGAGATGACTTTGATCAAGCACCACTTCAAGGCGGGCGTGCCCGCGCAACGTGGCATTGAAGATTAGAAATATGGCCCCCACGCTTTTCACTTCGCCTTCGGCTCCGTGTAATGCGCTGCCCCCCGAGGGGGCGCTGCGCCTGCGGCCCGGCAAAGCCGGTTCCGCGGCCCCGGCTGGTGAAGAGGAATTCCGCTCACGTTTTGCTGCACGTATGGCATTGCGCCTGCTGCCCACGGTCTCGTTGCTGGCAGTTCTCGGGCTGCTCTGCAGCTTCGCGATGGCGCAGAGCTCGCAGCCGGTGTCGCGCATCGTCACGCTCGCGCCCTCGCTGACCGARGCCGTGTGTGCGCTGGGCCGCTGCGCGCAGCTGGTGGGCACCGATCGCCACTCCACCTGGCCCGTTCCGGTACTGGCGCTGCCCAAGGTGGGCGGGCTGGAAGACGCGCAGGTCGAGCGCATTGTSACCYTGCGKCCCAATCTGGTYTTGCTGGGTCCGCGCAGCCGCGCGGGGGAACGCCTGCAGGCGCTGGGCGTGCCGGTGATGATGCTGGATGCCCGCACCCATTCGGATCTGAAACGCATGCTGGTGAAGCTGGGCGACACCTTGGGTGAACCGGCCCGCGCCAACGAACTGATAGTCCGTATCGACACCGAACTCGACATCGCCGCGGGCCGCATGCCCGCCGCATTGCGCGGGCGCAGCGTGTATGTGGAAGTGGGGGCAGGGTCGTCTGCCGCCAGCGAAAAAAGCTTTATTGGCGAGACCGTGGCCAGGCTGGGCCTGGTCAATGTGGTGAGCGGCGACCTGGGCCTGTTCCCCAGGATCAACCCCGAGCTGCTGCTGCGCCGCCCCCCCGATCTCATCATTGGCCCGCGCGCCACGCTGGCCAATCTGTCAGACCGCCCCGGCTGGAGTGCACTGCCGGCAGTGCGCCAGCAGCAGCTGTGCCTGCTGGATACTGAACGCATGGACCTGCTGTCACGCCCTGGCCCCCGCC
>NZ_JBFUAZ010000843.1:0-1383 GCF_056406035.1 Polaromonas sp. P1_E1_2
CGCTAGGAGCGCAACGCGGAGTGGCGCCGTTTTCACCCCATTCCCTCCGGGTTGCGATCAAAAAGGCCTTGCGCGGCGTTGCAAAGCCTTGACGGGGTCTACCCCGCCTGCGTTTTGCGCCTTGCTCAAGGCCTTTTTGACTCGCAACGCATCTTGCATAAATAGCGTTAACAGGCCCTAAAGAAAGCCCCCTGGTTTGCCGCAGCCTTTCATCGGCAAAGCCACCCAAGCCCTCACCTCCGAAGCACAATCACCAAGCCAAGGCCCTTTCATGAACGCCACACCCCAATCCACCGCCCTGCCTACAGCACCAGCCGCCACACCCCAGCCGGCCCTGCCTGAGTTCATCACCCTCATGGGCAAGCTGCGGCCCCGGCTGCACCGCTACTGCGCGCGCATGACGGGCTCCATCTTTGACGGCGAAGACATCGTGCAGGACACCCTGGCCAAAGCCGCGCAGGCTTATGACCCGGCCACGGTGCAGCATGCTGAGGGCTGGCTGTTTCGCATTGCGCACAACACCGCCATGGACTTTTTGCGCAGCAAGGCACGCGAAGAAGTGCACCTTGCCGATGAAGAGCCCGACACCACCGCCGACCCCTACGCCAGCGCCGAGCTGCGCCATGCCACCACGGCAGCGCTGCGCACCTTCATGCAGCTGCTGCCGGCCCAGCGCAGCGCGGTGATCCTGGCCGACGTGCTGGGCTACGCGATGGACGAAGCGGCAGAGGTGATGAACGTGAGCCTGCCCGCCATCAAGGCATCACTGCACCGCGGCCGCCTGCGCTTGCGCGAGCTGGCACAGCAACCACAAGACAAAGTCCCACCGCCTGCTTTGTCGCCGGCAGACCAGGCCCTGCTCACCGAATACGCGGCCCGCTTTAACGCGCGAGACTTTGACGGCCTGCGCGACATGCTGGGCGACCAGGTACACCTGAACCTGGTGGCACGTCTGCAACTGGACGGCAAGGCCCATGTGGCCGAATACTTTGGCCGGTATTCAGCCGTGACAGGCGTGATGCGCGTCACACCCACCAGCATTGAAGGCCGGCCGGCCATCTGGCTACACCAGGAGAGCGATTCCACGGTCAATGGCGACTACATCGTGGGGCTTGAGTGGCGAGACGGGAAGCTCATCACGATTCGCGACTTCAGGTATGCGTTTTACTTCGATGATGGGGTGCTGTTTGGTATTTGAGTGCGGACCATTGGGCAGGCATTGATTGACGAGCAGTTGGCAGTCCGGCGGCTGGCGCATGCCGCGGAAACGCTGACGGTGCACCCTGCGTTGGCAGCTTGGGAAGGGTGCTGCTTTGCTGCAGCAGCTCAAGGATGAGGTGCGGTTTGAGAAAATGAAGGAGCTGTTGCTTCGGACTTCAAAGG
>NZ_JBFUAZ010000844.1:0-1377 GCF_056406035.1 Polaromonas sp. P1_E1_2
GCCCAGCGCTCGAACGATTCGCCGGTGTGCATGGTGTGATTGGAATTGACTTGGACTTGCATGGGTATTGTTTTCCTTTCAGGACGGTTACAGCGAAGAGGCCTGCCGGCCGGGCTGTCTTGCGGTTGCCGGGGGGCAACTGGAAAATTCATTGTGCGCCCTGCACGGCTGCGAGCCTGTAGTCCTGATCCCCACCCTGAAGTAAGGGTGGTTTTCCACACCGCACACGGACATACGGTTTCCTCATGGGGTGAGTGCCTCACCGGGCTTCGGAAAGCGCCAGGCAGCGTGCGCCGATAAATTCCCTGAGCAGGCGCAGGCCGGGCGTCAGTTGCCGCCGTCCCGGTAACACCATGTACAGCGGTACAGCCTCGGTTTGCCATTCTGTGCACAGGGCGACCAGCCGCCCCGCAGCCAGGTCGCCCACCACATCCAGCCGCGACTTGTAAGTGATGCCGCGGCCGGCCAGGGCCCACCGGCGAACCGCGTCGCCATCGTTGGCAACATTGCCGCCAGTGGCACGCACCGTGAGCTCTTCGCCATTTCTCCAGAACTTCCAACGGTCATACACRTCTTCACCCAGCATGAAGCACAGGCAAATATGCTTTGCCAGTGCCTGCGGCGTATCAGGCGTACCGTGCAACGCGAGGTAGGCAGGTGACGCACACAGCACGCGCCGATTCGTCAAATCCACCGGCAACGCCAGCATGCTGGAATCGGGCGGCTCGCCTTGCCGAAAAGCCGCGTCCACCAGGTCGCTGTAGACATTGGTCACGCGATCCGACAGGTGCAGCCGGTATTGAATGCCGGGATGCAMCAGCTGAAACGCTTCCAGCCAGGGCAGCAGCACATTGCGGCCGAAGTCTGATGGCGCGGCCAGCTGCAGCACACCGCGCACCTGCTGCCGGCCGCTGGCGAGCTCCAGCTGGGCATCTCGCAGGGCGGCCAGCGCGGGCCGGCAGTGTGCGAGGAAAACCTCACCTTCGCGCGTCAACCGCAAGCTGCGGGTGGAACGCACAAAAAGCGGCGCCTGCAATTCTGCCTCCAGCCGTTTGAGTGCCGCGCTGGCGGCCGCCGGCGTCAGGTCCAGGCTGCGGGCCGTGGCCGACAGGCTGCCTGTGTCGACAGTGCGAATAAAGATTTCCAGGTCTTGCAGGGCTTTCATTTACAAATTTTATTTGCAAATAGCTTCAACTGAAAGCTTGTTTATCTTCATTTTCAAATTCAATACAGTTCAAGAATCAGTTTTGAGCACTGCTGAACACAACGCCACGCAACATCACACGCAAAGGAAATCACCATGAAAGCCATCGGCTACACACAAGCCCACGCACTCAACCAGACCGGCCAAACCGGGTTGACCGACATCACCCTGCC
>NZ_JBFUAZ010000845.1:0-1371 GCF_056406035.1 Polaromonas sp. P1_E1_2
GTCCTTTTGTCTTTCTGAACGTGACAAAAAGTCCTTTTGTCTTTCTGAACGTGACAAAAACGTGACCAGATTCCCCTCGGTTTCAGGCTTCAAGCGGACGATCCGCGTGGCAGCCGTGGCCAGGTGCTCCGTTCCATACTTCGCATAGCGGTCCACCATCTCCCGGGATTTCCAGCCGCCCAATTCCTTGAGCTCATCGCAAGACGTTCCCGCCTGACGATGCCATGAGGCCCACGTGTGGCGCAGGTCATGGAACCGAAAATCCGAAATACCGGCAGCCTCAAGCGCTGTACGCCAGGCAGAGTTGGTAACCTGATAACGCATCGGTTCGCCCCGAAAGGTGAAACAGTGCGTCAGGCTCTTGCCAATCTGCTCCCTCAAGACTTCTTTCGCATCTTCATTCAACGGAACTCCCCGGGGCGTGCCATTCTTGGTTTTATTGAGCCAGGCGGTATGCCGGTTCAAATCCACCCGATTCCACTCCAAACCCGTTATCTCGGAAGCACGGCAGCCTGTTGCCAGGGCAAACCGTACCAGGGCCGCCAGATGGGGCGCACAGTAGCGAATCAATCGATCCGCCTCCTCATGCGTCAACCAGCGGTCCCGCTCGACTTCACCGGTCAGGAGCCTGATTTTCGGAAAGCTGTCGATCCACTGCCACTCATCGCGGGCCATCCGAAAAAGGCCGCGTATCGTAGCGAGGTACCGGTTCACCGTGGCAGGCTTGTTGCCCTTCTTGAGTTCTCCCTGGACAACGGCCCAAATCACGTCACCATTGATCTGACTGAGCATCATCGACCCCAGGTAAGGGTCAAGGGAGCGGCAAATCTGCTGCACATCCGAAAAACTTCTCAATGTCCGCTTCAATTCGAGGTACCGGACAACGGCTTCTTGCCAGCTACGCTGAGGCTTCAATCCAAAGTGGGTTTCCCGGTACGCGTCCAGCTTCAGTTTGGCTAGATACGCTTCGGCGTCCTCTCTGATTTCAGTCCCAGCGCTTTGGCGTACTCTTTTGCCGTTGGGGAGCGTTGCATTGATCCACCAGAAACCGGAATCCGGTCTCTTGTAGACACCTGTTGAATTGCACCGAAGTCTGACCCGAGTTTTCCATCGAATTTTGACCCACACTCTTTGTGAGCAGAAGGTGCTCACGATGTGGATAAGTTCTTGGTTTTCTCCTTTTTGGGCTGAGTCTGTGTGGATCTGCCTCAAAGTGCGCCGCTGTTTCCGCGATTTTGTTGCCTCGATTCCCAGCCAGGTGGCCAGCTTCTCAGCGTAGGGATCGAGCTTAGTTGAGCTGACCCGCCTTGGGTACTTGGGCTCGCTCTCTTCCGATCGCAGGTGCTTCTTTATTGTGTTGCGAGCCAGGCC
>NZ_JBFUAZ010000846.1:0-1369 GCF_056406035.1 Polaromonas sp. P1_E1_2
GGCTTTCGGTTGTGGCCGGCGCCCACGCACCACAGGCTGGAAATACCGTCGATCACCTGGCGCCCGTCGTGCGTCGTGAAATGCATGCCGTCTGCGGCCACAAACACGCGCGGGTCTTTTTTGAAGCTGCGGTTGGGCGTGAACGGGAGCCATTGGTGCTCCATGTTGAAATTCTGGTAGGCCATGGTGGTTTCCTGCGTCGAAAGGTGTGAAGCTGGGATAGCAGCGCYTGATCTTGCATTCTGGCACTCTTGCCGCCGCCCTGCACCTTCAATTGCCCGCCGGCCGGGCAGACACAGTCTTCACCTGCGACAATTCACCCCCTATGAATCACGCTTATATCCTGACCTTGTCCTGCCCGGACCGTATGGGCATTGTTCACGCGGTCTCTGGTTTCCTGTTGCAGAACGGCGGCAATATTGAAGAAGCCGCGCAATACAACGACCATGACACCGGACTCTTCTTCATGCGGGTTCAGTTTGCCTGCGACCAGCTGACCCAGGAAGAACTGAAGACGCAACTCGAAGCATTCGCCTCACCTTTCAGCATGAAGTGGAAACTTCACTCGACAGAAGCGGCCATGCGTACCGTGATCATGGTTAGCCGCGACGGCCATTGCCTCAACGACCTGCTGTTTCGCTGGAAGTCCGGCATGGTGCCGCTGGATGTGCGCGCCATCATCRGCAACCACCGTGACTTTTACCAGCTGGCGGCAAGCTACAACGTTCCTTTTCACCACATCCCGGTGACGGCAGCCACCAAGGCGCAGGTCGAAGCAAAGCAACTTGAGATCATCGAGGCAGAGGGTGCCGAACTGGTCGTGCTGGCGCGCTACATGCAGGTGCTCAGCAACGAGATGTGCGGATCACTCTCAGGGCGTGCCATCAACATCCACCACAGCATGCTTCCGAGCTTCAAGGGCGCGAGGCCGTATTACCAGGCGCATGAACGCGGCGTGAAAGTGATCGGTGCGACGGCGCACTATGTCACGGCCGACCTTGATGAAGGCCCGATCATCGAACAGGATGTCACCCGGGTCGATCACAAGGACACCGTCGAGCACCTGACCGCCCGCGGCAAGGACACCGAAAGCCGCGTGCTGGCACGCGCTGTCAAATGGCACAGCGAGCACCGTGTGCTTTTGAACGGCCATAAGACCGTTATTTTTAAATAGATATGAACAAGCCTGATATGAACAAGCCTGCTCGCTCAACAGATAGAAAACACGCATCATCCGCTGTTACCACGGCGTCATGGTGGTTCGGTATCGCGTTTTTGTGTGCCGTTCTGTCTTTGCGGCCCGTCGAAGATGCCGATATCTGGTTTCAACTGCTTGCCGGTCGTTATGCGCTGGAACACGGCGCAGTAC
>NZ_JBFUAZ010000847.1:0-1362 GCF_056406035.1 Polaromonas sp. P1_E1_2
GGGTGGCGGCGGTAGCGAGAATGGAAATCAGGCGTATTGACATGGTGGTGAACTCCAGAAGAGGAGCGCCCAGTCTATTGATACGACGGGGTTTGCGGGCCACCTTTTGCGGCCTGCATGATCCATGTCAACTGCGCAGGCAATTTTGGCCCTGCTTACGCGGGATGGCTGACCCTAGACGGGCACGGTGTAGTTCAGCGTCATCCGACCGCCATCCACCACCACGATCTCACCGGTGATGTAGCTCGCGGCGTCGCTGGCCAGGTAGGCCACCGTGTCGGCGATCTCCGAGGGCTCGCCGAGGCGCTTCATGGGCGTGCGGCTCATGATCTTGGCCTTGGCCTCGTCGCTGGTGAGCACAGCCCTGGCGGCCAGTTCGGTGGCGATAGTGCCGGGCGCAACCGCGTTGACGCGCACGCCCTGGCCTGCCAGCGACAGCGCCATCACGCGCGTGAGCTGGTTGATGCCGCCCTTGCTGACGTTGTAGCTGGCAATGGTGGGAATGGCGAGCACGCCGTTGACCGAACTCATGTTGACGATGCTGCCCTTGCCGGCGGCCGCCATCACGCGCGCCACGGCCTGCCCGACCAGGAAGGAGCCCTTGAGGTTGATGCGCAGTACGGCGTCGAAGTCGGCTTCCGTCACGTCCAGAAACTCTGCGGCCTTGAAGATGCCGGCATTGTTGACCAGCACGTCGATGCGGCCGTGCGCGGCCACGGTGCGAGCCACCAGCGCATCGACCTGAGCCTTGTCGCCCACGTCGCAATGAACATACAGGCCGCCGAGTTCTGCGGCCAGCGCTGCGCCGCGCGTGTCGTCTATATCGGCGATGACGACCTGGGCTTGCTCACGCGAAAAACGCCGCGCGCAGGCCTCACCGATGCCTTGGGCACCGCCGGTGACGACGCAGACGCGGCCCGCCAGTCCGAACGATACCTGGGCAGTATCTGTAGATGAAATAATGCTCATGCCCTTATGGTACCAGCGCAAGCAGCTATGAATTCCATAGCAGATTCGGAGACCTGAGTGGCGGAAGAACCTGGTTTGTAGAGTGCCGATCCGATGCCGAAACCGTTCGCGCCCGCGGCAAGGTAGGGCGCCATATTGGCGGGCGTGATGCCGCCGACCGGCAGTACTGCGGCTTGCGCGGGCAGTACCGCGCGAAGGGCTTTCACGACCGCCGGGGTGATCATTTCGGCCGGGAAAATCTTCAGCCCTGTCGCGCCCGCTTCGAGCGCAGCAAATGCCTCGCTGGCAGTCATGATGCCGGGCAGGCACACCAGGCCGAGGCGGACAGCTTCGCGCACCACCGCCGGGTTGAAATTGGGCGAAACGATGAGCTGGCCACCCGCGGCGTGAACG
>NZ_JBFUAZ010000848.1:0-1356 GCF_056406035.1 Polaromonas sp. P1_E1_2
ACATGGTGTCGAACAAGGTTCTGCGCCTGTGGGTGGCCATGGCGCGCCGGCTGGATATTTCCATGCTGGTGCCCCAGCACGGCGCGCCGCTCAAAGGCCCGGCCATCGGCCAGTTTTTTGACTGGGCGGAATCGCTGAAATGCGGCATTGACCTGTTTGACGAGCGCAACTACCAGGTGCCCACCGGGCAGATCAACGGCCGGGCGGTGGCTTGAGCCGGTGGGATCAGGCAGGAGTCTGCTACAGCCGGCTGATGGAAATCCAATACCCTCACTAGAATGGCCCGAGCTGCCATGGGGCAGTATTCAGGGATTCATCAACAATGAACAGAAATTTGAGGACATGGGTCGCCGCGGTCCTGGTCGTGCTGCTGGCGGCCATCGCCGTTCTTTGCTTCTTCAACCGCGAGAGGTGGAAGGACTACCGCGATTACTTTCGTGAGGACTACGTGGCTGTCGAGATGCAATATGACAAGCTCACGAGTGCCACCGATGAAAAAGCCGCGCGCAAGCTTTTTCCCAATGTATTTTTGCGCTGCTATGACGACTCGTCTGCACCGCGCCTGGGCGACCGCGTGTGCTATTCCACCGTGACACATGTCGATGGTTTGCCGGCCATGAGCGTGCTGCTTTTCTTTGCAAAGGGAAAACTCACGCACACCATGGTGCGTGTGCCCTGGTGGCGCCATGGTGCGTGGCGCGACAAACTGGTCAGACAGTACGGTGTAGCCCACAAATCAACCACCTTTGCGATTCTTGAAGGTCCCCTGGTGCAGTGGGATTTGCCGGGCGGTGCGTACATCAATTTCCACCGTGAACGCAGCCTGAACCCCCTGGAATGGAGCGGCATCTTCTGGTCGGCAGGCCAGGACAGGAAATAGCGGGCCTGTTTGGCGGCACTCCGCCGGCCTCGCGAACGATTTGCTACAACTGCGACGCACCCGATGCGTGAGCCGGTGCCTCTAACGGAGGTATTGGAGGTATCGTGACACGTTGTGCATGAGACTCCTCTTATCTCTGTGGATACCCCTGTGAAAGCTCCCCTTTTGATGCAACTCTGGAAATCCTGCCGACTCCCCGCCGTGCTGCTGGCAGCATGCGGCCTGTCGCCCCTGCTGACGGGCTGCGTCACCGGCGCCAAAGCATTTCCGCTGCAGGAAAAGTTTGCCTCCACCCAGACCTATTCGCGCCTCTTCGACGCCACCCCGGCACGGACCTGCGAGGCCTCGCGGCGTGCACTGCTGAGCCAGGGCTACATCATCAACATGGCCAGCGCCGAACTGGTGGAAGGGCAAAAAGCCTTCCAGCCCGAGCCCGAGGCGCACCTGCAAATGGTGGTTCGCGTGGTGTGCGCCCC
>NZ_JBFUAZ010000849.1:0-1350 GCF_056406035.1 Polaromonas sp. P1_E1_2
TCAAGGACATTCGTGTACGCCAGGCCGTCAACCACGCCATCAACCGCAAGGGCCTGGCCGACAGCCTGGTGCGCGGCGGCAGCCAGCCGGTGTATTCGCCGTGCTTTCGCACCCAGTTCGGCTGCGAAACCGAAAAAGAGGTGAAGTACACCTACGACCCGGCCAAGGCCAAGGCACTGCTGGCGGCCGCGGGTTACCCCAACGGCTTCGACACCGACCTGTGGGCTTACCGCGAGCGTGAATATGCCGAAGCCATGGTGGGCGACCTGCGCAAGGTGGGCATACGTGCGCGCCTGCATTTTGTGCAGTACCCGGTGCTGCGCACCGAAATCTACTCGGGCCGCGCGCCCCTGACCTTCCAGTCCTGGGGATCGTTTTCCATCAACGACGCGTCCGCGTTTGTCGGCAACTACTTTGAAGGCGGCCCGGACGACACCGCCAAAGACCCGCAGGTGATTGCACTGCTGAAAACCGCCGACAGCACAGTGGACAAGACCGAGCGCAAGAAGAAATATGCACAGGCCCTGCAGCGCATCAGCGAGCAGGCCTACATGGCGCCCATGTTCTCCTACTCCACCAACTACGCCTTCACGCCGGACCTCAAATTCACGGCGCATGCGGACGAGCTGCCGCGCTTCGTCCAGTCCAGCTGGAAGTAGCCACGACGGCCCAGCCGTGCGCCGCCTGGCTGGGCTGACCCGCGCAGTCCGCTAACGCAACAACCGGGGCATTCCCATGCTGCAATACATATTCCGCCGCTTTCTGGTGGCCCTGAGCGTCATGCTCACGGTAGCCGTCGTCAGCTTCATGCTGCTGCACCTTTCCGGCGACCTGGCGGCTTCCATCGCCGGCGCCGAGGCAAACGCCGCAGCCGTCGAGGAAGTGCGCGTCCAGTACGGCCTGAACCGCCCCATCACCACCCAGTTTTTTGACTGGCTGTGGGGCGCGCTGCACCTGGACTTCGGGCGTTCGTTCTTCTTCCAGAACACCGTGATGGAGCTCATCGGCGAGCGCCTGCCCATCACGCTCAAGCTGGGCGCCGTGTCCCTGTTGCTGGCGGTRTCGGTGGCGATTCCGCTGGGCGTGCTGGCTGCCGTCTACCGGGACACCTGGATAGACCGGCTGGCCCTGATGGTGGCGGTGGTCGGCCAGGCCATGCCCAACTTCTGGTTTGCGCTGACGCTGATCCTGCTCTTCGCCGTCGGGCTGCACTGGCTGCCCGTTGCGGGCAACACCACCTGGCAGCACTTTGTGTTGCCGGCCGTCGCGCTGGGCTACTACGCCATGCCGTCGCTGATGCGCCTGACGCGCGCGGGCATGCTGGACGTGCTGGGCGCGGACTACATCCGC
>NZ_JBFUAZ010000850.1:0-1348 GCF_056406035.1 Polaromonas sp. P1_E1_2
CATCGAGGCCGCCCTCGAGCAGGCTGGCTTTCAGGCCCAGTGCCTGGAGGTCAACGGCCGCGCAGGCGGCCACAGCGGACTCGTCGGCAACCAGCACCACCGGGCGGTGTTCACCGGCCAGCGCCTGTGCCAGGCGAGGCCGTATGGACCAGCATGTGCCCGCGATATGGTTTTGGCGAAACTGCATGCTGGGCCGCAGGTCGATGGCGGCCACGGTGCCATCGGCCAGCCCGGCCGACAGGGCCTGCGCGGTGGTGGCGGGCAGCGCGGGCAGGGCCACGGGCGCCGTGGCGGGCAGCGCCAGACCACTGGCCAGGCCCTGGTCCAGCACGCTGGCGTCGTGGCCCAGCTGGCGCAGCCAGCTGGCGACCGTCAGGGCGCGTATGCCGTCCGTATCGAACAGCACCAGCCGGGCCTGGCGCACGCCCACATACTGGTCGGTGGCCTGGATCAGCTGGCCGCCCGGCGTGTGCTGCGCGCCCGGCAGGCTGCCGCGTGCAAATTCTTCGGGGCTGCGAACATCGCACAAAAAGAGCGTGCGCGTCGCGTCGCCTGCCCAGCCGTGCACAGTCTGTGCGTCGACGACAGGTACCTCGAAACGCTTTGCAAGCGCCTGGGCCGCCGCACGCATGCCGGCAGGCTCTGTGGGCTGGGCCGAGTCCTTGTAGCGGCGCGTGCCGCCGTGCTCGAGTTTGAAGTCTGCCAGGTACCAGCCCTGGGTACCGTTTTCCAGCGCCGATACAGGGTTGCGCAGGCCCAGGTTGATCAGCGTTTGCGCGCCTATGATGCTGCGAGTGCGGCCTGCGCAGTTGATCACGATGTGGGTGTTATCGCTGGGTACCAGGTCGCGGATGCGCAGGGCCAGCTCGCCGTTCGGGCAACTGATCGCCGTCGGGATGTTCATCTTGCGGAATTCCGAAAACGGCCGGCCGTCGAGCACCACCACGTCGTCTTGCCGCTCCAGCATGGCCGCAAGTTCGGTCGCGCTGACGCGGGGCGTGTGATAGACCTGTTCGGCCAGCTCGCCGAAGGTCTTGGACGGTACGTTGACGCCGGCAAACAGAGGGAAACCGGCGGCTTGCCAGCCGGTTGTGCCGCCCTGCAGCACCTGCACGTCGCTGTAGCCGAGTGCGCTGAAGCGGCGCGCGGCCAAAGGTGCTGCGCCACTGCCGTCGGTGTCATAAACCACCAACCGCACACTGCGGCGCGGCGCCAGGCGCGGTGCGTCCAGTTCAAGCCGGCTGTAGGGAAGGGGGATGCCGTAAAACAAATGCGACTGGCCGTACTGGCCATGCTCGCGCACATCAAACAGGGCGATTTCCGCGCCATCGTGCAGCCAGGCTTTCAG
>NZ_JBFUAZ010000851.1:0-1347 GCF_056406035.1 Polaromonas sp. P1_E1_2
GGTTTACTCCCAGGGGGCCGCCAGCACGCGCGCCGCCACCCCCATGCAGATCAGCCTCGCGGCGCAGCCACTGGCCCAGGCGCTCAACAACCTGGCGCAGCAGGCCGGGCTGGAGTTGATGGTCCAGCCCGCTCTGGTGGCTGGCAAGACGGCGCCCGCGGTATCCGGCCGGTTGACGCCGCAGCAGGCGCTGGACAGGTTGCTGGCCGACAGTGGCCTGGCGGCGACCATCGACGGCAATGTGTTTGTGGTCAAGCCTGTTTCAACGTCATCGGGCGCGGCAACATTGCCGCTGGTGACCGTGATGGCCGGCGCGGAGCAGGAAACGGCCACCAGCGGCGGCAATGGCTACGTCGCCAAGCGCAGTACCTCGGGCTCCAAGACTGACACGCCCATCATCGAGACGCCGCAGTCGATCTCGGTGGTGACCAAGCAGCAGCTGGAAGACCAGAAACCGCGCAGCGTTTCCGAGGCCTTGAATTACTCGCCCGGCGCCTTCACAGGGCTGGTGGGCGCGTCCAACCGCTACGACTACGTGGCGCTGCGCGGCTTCAAAGACAGCAGCGTAGACAGCACCCTGCTTGACGGGCTGCGCATGTTGAGCGACCAGGGCAGCTACACCTCGATGCAGGTGGATCCTTACTTCCTGGAGCGCATTGACGTGGTGCGGGGCCCTGCGTCTGTGCTGTACGGACGCGCGTCGCCGGGCGGCCTGGTGGCGCTGACCAGCATGACACCGCAGTACCAGCCTTACCGGGAAGTACAAGTCACCACCGGCAACCGGAACCGCCGGGAAGCGGCTGTCGATCTTTCGGGGCCCATCGACAAAGACGGTGTGATGGCCTTTCGCCTGACGGCACTGACGCGCTCGCTCGACTCACAGTTCAGCACAGTCAAGGAAGAGCGCCAGGCGATTGCTGCATCCCTGGCGATCAATCCGTCAAACGACACGCGCCTGTTGCTGCAGGCTTATCTCCAGGATGACCCGGAGGGCAGCTATCACAGCGGGGTTCCGGCGGACGCCAGTCTCAATGCCAATCACAACGGCCGCCTGATTTCGCGGTATTTCTTCGATGGAGATTCCAGTGTCGAGAAATACCAGCGCAAGCAACGCTTCCTCGGCTATCAGTTCGAGCATGCCTTTAACGATGCGTGGAAGTTCCGGCAGAACTTTCGCCACGTGACGGCGAATACCACGCTGCGCCAGATCTACGGTTATGGCTGGGCCGGCGCCAACGAGTTGACCCGCTACTATTCCGGCGCCACGGAGTCGACACGCGGCAACACGGTCGACAACCAGCTCGAAGGCCACTTCGAGACGGGAGCGCTCAAGCACACCCTGCTGAC
>NZ_JBFUAZ010000852.1:0-1336 GCF_056406035.1 Polaromonas sp. P1_E1_2
GCCCAGCCGGGGCTGGCCATGGCACATGCCGCAGCCAGGGCCAGAGCCGTATAACGCATCTTCATGATTTGTCTCCTCATTGGTTCACTCCCCGTGGTTGAAGGCTTGTTCGGCTCCGGGGAATATGAGCCGGGTTCCTTTTCTGACTTCTATCCCTTGCGCATGACGAATGCGAGCAAGGCCATTGACAACACGAAGCTGATCCAGATCGACGGATCGCCCTCCAGACCCAGCCACCCGGCCAGCTTGCCGCTGATGCCGACAAAAATCAGGTTGACGTAGGCCGCACTAAGCAGGCCGATAAAAAGCCGGTCACCACGGGTAGTTTCCAGCGGCAAAAAGCCGCGCCGCATCGTTGTCGGGGATTTCAACTCCCATACCGTCATGCCCACCAGCATCAGCACGATGCAGGTAAAGAAAATTGCCACCGGCGTGGTCCAGGCCATCCACTCAAACATCTGTCATCTCCTTACTTGGCGGCATCAGCACCGCAAGTGAATCCGTGCAAGTGCCATCGCGGAACCGGCTTTGCCGGGCCGCAGGTGGCGCCCCCCTTGGGGGAGGCGCCGAAGGCGCTTCGGGGGGTCACACTCTTCCCATTGCGAAGCCTTTTGCGATGTAGTTGCGTACAAACCAGATCACGATGGCGCCCGGCACGATGGTCAGCACGCCAGCCGCTGCCAGTGTGGCCCAATCCATGCCGGATGCCGACACCGTCCGTGTCATGGTCGCGACGATGGGCTTGGCGTTGACGCTGGTCAGCGTGCGCGCCAGCRGCAGTTCGACCCAGCTGAACATGAAACAGAAGAACGCCGCCACGCCGACACCGGCCTTGATGAGCGGCAGGAAGATGCGTACAAAGAAGCGGGGGAAGGAATAGCCGTCGATGTACGCGGTTTCATCAATCTCACGCGGAATGCCGCTCATGAAACCTTCCAGGATCCACACCGCCAGCGGCACGTTGAACAACAGGTGCGCCAGGGCCACCGCGATGTGGGTATCCATCAGCCCCACCGTGGTGTAGAGCTGGAAGAAAGGCAGCAAGAACACTGCAGGTGGCGTCATGCGATTGGTCAGCAACCAGAAGAACACATGCTTGTCACCCAGGAAGCTGTAACGCGAAAACGCGTAGGCGGCCGGCAGGGCTACAGTCACCGAAATCACGGTATTGATGGCGACATAAATCAGGCTGTTGATGTAGCCCGAATACCAGGACGGGTCGGTAAAAATGGTCTTGTAGTTGTTCCAGGTGAACTCCTGGGGAAAGAACGAGAAGCTCGACAAAATCTCGGCATTCGTCTTGAAGCTCATGTTGACCATCCAGTAGATGGGCAAC
>NZ_JBFUAZ010000853.1:0-1328 GCF_056406035.1 Polaromonas sp. P1_E1_2
TTCTTTTATTGCGTGTTGTTGTTGGCCCATTCGGTGGGCGTATACGTTTTCATCGACAGCGCATGCACTTCGTCGGTCTGCATGCGGCCACCCAGCGTGGCGTACACCTTCTGGTGGCGCTGGATCAAGCGCAGGCCCTCAAAGGTGCTGGAGATGATTGTCGCGTACCAATGGCGCCCGTCGCCCGACAGCTCGATATGTTCGCACGGCAGGCCTGCGGTGATGATGGATTGAAGTTCTTCGCTGGTCATATGTTTTGGTTTCAGTCAGTGTCTTATTTTGTAGCCGGTGCGCAGCATGTTCACGGCAACGGAGCTAACGACAAGCAAGGCCGTCAAAACAATCCCCAGGCTCAGCCAGGGCGAAACATCGCTGACGCCAAAGAATCCGTAGCGAAAACCGTCGATCATGTAGAAAAACGGGTTCAGGTGGCTGACCTTTTGCCAAAACGGCGGCAGCGAGTGGATCGAATAAAACACGCCGCTCAGGAAGGTCATGGGCATGATGACGAAATTCTGGAAGGCTGCCATCTGGTCGAACTTTTCAGACCACAGCCCGGCGATGACGCCCAGTGCGCCCAGCATGGCGGCGCCCAGCACCGCAAACAGCACAATCCACAGCGGCGCCACAAAGGCGGGTTGGCCAAAGAACACGGTGACGGCAAATACGCCCGCTCCCACCAGCAGGCCACGTGCGACGGACGAGCCGACGTACGCAAAAAACCAGTGCCAGTGCGACAGCGGCGTGAGCAGCACAAACACCAGGCTGCCCATGATCTTGCTCTGGATCAGCGAGGAAGAGCTGTTGGCGAACGCGTTCTGCAACACGCTCATCATCACGAGGCCCGGCACCAGGAAGGCGGTGTAGCTGACCTGGTCGTAGACCTTCACTTGATCCTGCAGCACGTGACCAAAGATCAGCATGTAGAGCACGGCGGTCAACACCGGGGCTCCGACCGTCTGGAAACCCACTTTCCAGAAGCGCAAGGTTTCTTTATAAAGCAGTGTTTGCCAGCCAGTCATTCAAAAGCCCCCACGCTTGTCGCTTCGCGTACTACGCAGCCCCCCGAGGGGGCTGTGCTTGCTTGGGGCGGCCCGGCGCGGCGCACGGCCCTTCCCCGGATGAACGCGATCATGTTGCCACTCCCATTAAATTCAGTTCGGTGGCTTCTCGGGCCGGCTTTTTGTTCATGACATCCAGGAACACATCTTCCAGGTCGGCCTTGCGGATTTCAACGTCTTCCGCAACCAGCCCCGCTTCGCGGATGGCCGCCAGGTATTGTTCGATTTCATGGGCGTTGTGCGCCGGAAACTGCACGATGCGCCCGG
>NZ_JBFUAZ010000854.1:0-1327 GCF_056406035.1 Polaromonas sp. P1_E1_2
CTTGCAGACCGTCCGGCGGGATGTGCAGCGCCTGGCGGAAGCCGGCCTGCTGACGCGTTTTCATGGCGGCGTGCGGGTACCCAGTTCCACCATCGAAAACATTGCCCACCGCCAGCGTGAAAGCCTTCACGCCGAAGGCAAGGCGCGTATCGCGCGCGCAGTGGCCAGGCGTGTTCCGAACGACTGCTCATTGATCCTCAATATCGGCACCACCACCGAGGCCATCGCCAAGGCCCTGCTGCACCACAAAGGGCTGCGGGTCATCACCAACAACCTGAATGTGGCCGGCATCCTGTGCAGCAATACCGACTGCGAAGTCATCGTCGCCGGTGGCGTAGTGCGTTCGCGCGACCGGGGCATCGTGGGCGAGGCGGCGGTCGACTTCATACGCCAGTTTCGGGTAGACATCGCGATCATCGGCATTTCAGGGATCGAGCCTGACGGCTCCCTGCGCGACTTCGACTACCGCGAAGTCAAAGTTGCCCAGACCATCATCGAGCATGCCCGCGAAGTCTGGCTGGCGGCAGACAGCAGCAAGTTCAACCGGCCCGCCATGGTGGAGCTGGCCACGCTTTCCCAGATTGACCGGCTGTTCACCGACATGCCTCCGCCCGAGCCATTCCCCACCTTGCTGGAAGAGGCGGACGTCAACTGTGAAGTGGCCCACTCCTGAGCCCCGCGCACTTGTGCGCGCCTGCCACCCTTTCATACACTCCAGCGCATGACATACCTTCTTGCACTCGACCAGGGAACCTCCAGCTCCCGCAGCATCGTGTTTGACGAACACGGTCACATCGTGGCATTGGCCCAGCAGGAGTTGCCGCAGATCTACCCCAGGCCGGGCTGGGTCGAGCACGACCTGATGGAGATCTGGCGCACCCAGCTGGCGACAGCGCGCGAAGTGCTGGCCAAGGCGAACATCAAGGCCAGCGACATTTGGGCACTGGGCATCACCAACCAGCGCGAGACCACCGCCCTCTGGAACCGCAAGACCGGCCTGCCGGTTCATCACGCCATCGTCTGGCAGGACAGGCGCGCGGAAGCCACCTGCGCCGAGTTGCGTGAGCGCGGCAAGGAAAAGCTGATCCAGTCCAAAACCGGGCTGCTGATCGACGCCTATTTTTCCGGTACCAAGCTCAAATGGCTGCTCGACAACGTGCCCGGCGCCCGCGCGCAGGCCGAGCGCGGCGAACTGGCCTTCGGCACCATCGACAGCTGGCTGATGTGGCAACTCACGGGCGGCGCGCTGCATGCCACCGACGTCAGCAACGCGTCGCGCACAATGCTGTTCAATGTGCACACCAATCAGTGGGACGACGAGCTGCTT
>NZ_JBFUAZ010000855.1:0-1327 GCF_056406035.1 Polaromonas sp. P1_E1_2
CCATCGTTCCCGAGCTGTTCGGCGACGAGGCTTACCGCGTGTTCAAGGACATCGACTCGGTCCTCATCCTGGCGTGCGGCACCAGCTACTACAGCGGCTGCGCGGCCAAGTACTGGCTCGAGTCGATTGCCGGCATCCCTACGCAAGTCGAAGTGGCCAGCGAATACCGCTACCGCACATCGGTACCCAACCCGAAATCACTCGTCGTTACCATCACGCAAAGCGGTGAGACCGCCGATACCCTGGCCGCGCTGCGCCACGCGCAAAGCCTGGGCATGACGCAGACCCTCACCATCTGCAATGTGTCAACGTCAGCCATGGTGCGTGAATGCARGCTCGCCTACATCACCCGCGCGGGTGTGGAAATTGGCGTGGCTTCCACCAAGGCCTTCACCACGCAACTGGCAGGCCTCTTCCTGCTCACGCTGGCCCTGGCCCAAAGCAAAGGCAAGCTCAGCGACGAAGAAGAAGCCGGGCACCTCAAAGCCATGCGCCACCTGCCCGCCGCCCTGCAAGCCGTGCTGGCGCTGGAGCCGCAAGTCATCAGCTGGGCCGAAGACTTCGCCAAGATGGAAAACGCACTGTTCCTCGGCCGCGGCCTGCACTACCCCATTGCCCTCGAAGGAGCCCTCAAGCTCAAGGAAATCAGCTACATCCACGCAGAGGCCTACCCCGCAGGTGAACTCAAACACGGCCCCCTGGCTTTAGTCACCAGCGAGATGCCAGTCGTCTGCGTCGCCCCCAACGATGCCCTGCTCGAAAAACTCAAAAGCAACATGCAGGAAGTTCGCGCCCGCGGCGGCGTGCTTTATGTACTGGCAGACGCCGACAGCCACATCGAAAGCGGCGAAGGCCTGCATGTCATCCGCATGCCCGAGCACTACGGGGCGTTGAGCCCACTGCTGCACGTGGTGCCGCTGCAGTTGCTGGCGTATCACACGGCTGTGGCGCGGGGGACGGATGTGGACAAACCGAGAAACCTGGCGAAGTCAGTGACTGTCGAATGACGGTCAGCGTGCCCGGGCACGCTTGTTTGTAAAAAGAAAAACTGTAAAAACCTAAGAAAAACTGTAAAAACCGCAGAATGCCATTAATAGATCCCTCGGACAATATGAAAATAGGTTTCGTTGGTAGGCATTCCTGCGCTTCGTCCGACCAAGTACGTGAGGCTGCGCTGGCTAATCGTTCCCAGGCTAAGCCTGTTCTGCAGCTGATGCTGCGACACCCGCTTCAACATTCAGCTCCGTGGCTAGCGCGGTTTCAGCGAAGAGTCGTTTTATGAGGCTGGCCAGACGCGGCGAAGTAGTGTCGTTTGCAATATTTCGGC
>NZ_JBFUAZ010000856.1:0-1321 GCF_056406035.1 Polaromonas sp. P1_E1_2
GTCCTTGAACACGCGGTAAGCCTCGTCGCCGAACAGCTCGGGAACGATGCCTTCSACGCCTTCGAGCGTGTCGGCAATSGCGCGCGGCTGCTCRAARATTTCTTTYTGCATGTAGTGGCGRTACGGGCCSAGYTCKGCGGCGCCGCTGTGGGCSTGCACGGTYTTGACTTCGCGCAGGACGGCTTTGCCTTCTTTGTTGAGTACCCAGTACTTGCCGAGCTGGATGTCAACCATATCGCCTTCTTCGAGGTACACGATCTGGTCCGTCACGCCGGCCAGGGCCATGGCGTCGCTGGCCAGGAAGTTTTCGGTCTTGTCCTTGCCAACGCCCAGGATCAGCGGCGAGCCGGCGCGCGCGCCGACGACGCGGTGCGGTTCGTCCTTGCAGAAGGCAGCGATCGCGTAGGCGCCGTGCAGTTGCGCGACGGTGGCCTTGAGGGCTTCGAACAAATCGCCGTCGTACAGGCTGTCCATCAAATGCACGATGACTTCGGTGTCGGTCTGGCTGTCGAAGACATAGCCCTTGGCCTTGAGGCCGGCGCGCAGCTCTTCGTAGTTTTCGATGATGCCGTTGTGCACCAGTGCAACCTTGCCTGCGCGCGCCGTGGCGCCCGCGCCGCTGCCGTGGCTGAAATGGGGGTGGGCGTTGTGAACGACTGGCGCGCCATGTGTGGCCCAGCGGGTGTGGGCAATGCCGGTGACGCCTTCGAGTTTGTCGGCGCTCACCTGCTCCTGCAACTCGGCCACGCGCGACGTGCTGCGAGCGCGCTTCAGGCCGCCGGCGTACACCGCAACACCGCAGGAGTCATAACCGCGGTATTCGAGGCGCTGCAAACCCTGCACCAGGATGGGAACGATATTTCGGGTCGAAACGGAAGCAACAATGCCGCACATGAAGGTCTCCTGAAGATCAATGCGGTGATGCTACGTACTTACAGTTTTCCAATGTGATCTATTTTTACAATAAAATGGAATTTAATTTCATTATTTGCACAGTATTGAATTAAATTTCATTTATATTTCATTAATGGAACAAATACTCATTGACGATATCGACGTGAAGCTGCTGGACAGCCTGCAAACCGATGCCTCACTGAGCAACCAGGCGCTGGCCGAACGCGTCTATATCTCGCCGCCGACCTGCTTGCGCCGCGTGAAACGCCTGCGCGATGCCGGGCTGGTGGAACGTGAAATCGCGCTGCTCAGCCCCGACAAGCTGGCCGCCCTCACCGGCCACGGGCTGACGGCGCTGGTGGAGATCACGCTGGATCGCCAGGGCACGGAACATCAAGAGGCATTTGAAACGAGGGTGGTGCAGGAC
>NZ_JBFUAZ010000857.1:0-1321 GCF_056406035.1 Polaromonas sp. P1_E1_2
GAGCACTTGTTCCTTCCGGGGGAGGCTCTTGGCAAAAAACGGCGTGCGCGCAGGTTGTAAAGAAAAACAGTAAGGAAAAAAGCGCAGTCTCAATCCACCTTCTAGATGTTTTAGGACTTTCGGAAGCTGGTGCCAAGACGGCAAACAGATAAATGCCGAGCCTCGGAACCCGCGACAACGTCCAATGAGGCCTTGTCGTACCTGCCGCCAACAACAGCGGATGCGCTATACGGGCGTCGCGCAAACGCGCAAACGCAAACCAGCTGTATGGCAATCCCATCCCTCACTCCCATTTTTTTTCGGCTCGAGGCCGCTTACATTCAGAGCGAATGTAATGCCAACCCCACTTGATCCGCATACTCAATAAACGAAATAAATGAGTCGTTCACTTAAAGACAACAGATAAAAAAATGCGCACTAGCAAATGGTGTTCATCTCTTTAAATGCTCGCCTGAAAAATGACAACTTAAGTGATCACAGCTAAGTCAAAGACAAGACACGTGCTCGGAAAACGACACAACCCCTATTTGCAGGAGGAGAAACGCCATCCAGATAAGGTCTTGCACGCTAAACTCATTGCAACAAAACGCAAGCAACGAATCAGGTTCCACATGCATATTTTGAAAAGAGTTGCTCTACTCGGTTTTGGGGCGCTCTTCCTTGCTTCGGCATTTGCGCAGGAAGCGGTCATTCGCAAAAACCTTGCTGAAAAAATGCCGGCCTCAACAAAAATCGATGAGGTCAGCAGGACACCCATCCGTGGTCTCTATGAAGTGCGGGTCGGTTTTGATATTTTCTATACCGACGAGCAAGGCCGCTACCTCCTGCGCGGCAGCCTGCTGGACACGCAGACCCGCAGGAACCTGACGGAGGAGCGGGTCGAGAAACTGAGCGTCGTTGATTTTGACAAGCTGCCTTTGGAAGATGCCTTCAAGATCGTTCGCGGGGACGGCGCGCGCAAGCTGGCCATATTCGAAGATCCCAACTGTGGCTACTGCAAACGCTTTGAACTAGAGATGGCCAACGTTAGCAATGTCACGGTCTACGTTTTTCTCTACCCTGTGCTGGGCCAGGATTCGACCATCAAGTCCCGCAACATCTGGTGCGCCGCCGACAAAGCCAAGACATGGTCAGACTGGATGACGCGCAGCACGACCCCGCCTCAAGCCGACTGCGATGTGAATTCGCTCAAGCGCAACCGGGAATTCGGCCAGAAGTACAACATTACCGGAACGCCGACAGTCATCTTTGCCGACGGATCGCGTGCGCCGGGCGCCATCAGCGCACAGGAGGTCGAAAAAAGATTGGTCAGCCTGAGAAC
>NZ_JBFUAZ010000858.1:0-1317 GCF_056406035.1 Polaromonas sp. P1_E1_2
TAGTACTGCAAGCCGGAAGTAGCGAGACAAAATGAAAGGGATGGATTCGTGCCCAGGGCAAGGCGCGGGCCGCAGCGAAGGCTATATGCCTTCGCAAGGCTTGCAACGCCGCCATGGGTACGAAGACGCGCTTTCATGTTTCGATATTTCCGGGTTGCAGTACCAAGCTTACCGCAGTTGGGTAAGGCCTTTGAGGGCGCCAGAGACGCCAAACCGTACGGCAGGGGTCTGCCAGGGCCCTATCCCAGCGTATGAAGACGCTCTTTCACCAAAAGCGAGCCATCGTCGCGGGTTTCGATGAATCCGCGCTCTTCAAGATCCTTCATCACCCGGCTGACCATTTCGCGCGAAGCGCCGACCATCTTGGCCAGATCCTGCCTTGAAACCTTGTCGCGGATCACGGCATTTCCGCTGCCGTCTTCATTGGCGAATTCGAGCAATGCCCTGGCCACACGGCCATACACATCCATCAGGGCCAGCGACTCAATCTGCCGGTCTGCATGGCGCAGTCGCTGGACCAGCCCCTTCAGCACGGCATAGGCCATTGAGCTGTTTTCCGGAAGGCAACGTGCAAACTCCAAGCGGCCCAGGATCAGGGCATCGGTCTGGATCTCGGCGCGCACCGTGGCGGAGTGAGGTTCGTTGTCGATCAGGCTCATTTCACCCACATAGTCGCCGGGGTGCATGGTGGCCAGAATGACCTCGCGGCCCCGGGAATCCGTGGTGATGACGCGCGCGCGGCCGGTCAGGATGATGGAAAGGGCGTTGGATTTTTTGCCCTGCTCCACGATAGGCTCGCCGCGCTTGAACCGGCGCTTGACCACGGTATCGGCGACCGATGCAGCCTGGCTGGCAGTCAACACGGAAAAAAGAGGGACCCGGCGAATCAGTTCCAGGTTAGACACCATCGTTGTCATAGCAGATATCTCCCAACCTCACATCGGACGGCTAGTCGCGTGAGTTCTTACAATGGCACGTAATCTCATAAGAAATCAAATGCCTGAAAAGTACCAGCAGCTGTTTTTACTTGACGCTGCACTTATGCGGCACGACTCTACATGAGTTCTTACACTTTCCCAATCAGTTTTTCATCATGAAACATTCCAGAGTCCTTATCCTCGGTTCAGGGCCTGCGGGTTACACCGCAGCTGTCTATGCGGCGCGCGCCAATCTCAACCCGGTATTGATCACCGGCATTGCGCAAGGCGGTCAGCTCATGACCACCACCGAGGTCGACAACTGGCCCGCCGACGTGCATGGCGTGCAGGGGCCCGACCTGATGCAGCGCTTTCTGGAGCACGCCGAGCGCTTCAAGAC
>NZ_JBFUAZ010000859.1:0-1316 GCF_056406035.1 Polaromonas sp. P1_E1_2
ATCACATCCTGCGCTGTGATTGAAAAGATGGTCTTGCTTGCGGGACGGCAGGGGTTTAACCTGCAATTGCGTGTTCATTCACGCATCCAACCGGGTAACCAACCCCGGAAAATCTGGAAGCAATCACTTGCTTTCATCGCACTGGAGACGATAACTCTCTTCTTTGCGGAACCCCGACGGCATGAGCATAAACGCCCGCCGTCAACCCCGGTCGGCCTCGCTGCCCGGGGTTTTTTCTTTTGGGGGCGCGCTTTTCACAGGCCTCAATGCCCTTCGGTTGACCGTCTTTTTCAAATAAATCATTGACCTGGCGGCCCCGGCGCTAAAAACTCGACGCCTATGGCAATCAAAGATTTGAAGAACAAATGGCAGGAATTCAACTGGCGCGAGACCAATTGGCGGGAAATCGGAAAAACACTGCCGGCCAGGGCTGCCGCCGTGGGCCGGTCGCCGCTCTGGCAGCGGCGCGCGGCTTGGGCGGTGGGCAGTTTGCTGGTGTTGTGGGCGCTGGCTTATGCGGCCGTGCCGCCCATCCTCAAATCCCAACTGGAGAACATCGCTTCTGAAAAGCTGGGCCGCCAGGTCACCGTGGGCGAGGTCGACTTCAAGCCCTGGTCGCTCGAACTGACTCTTCGCGACCTGGCCATTGCCCGTGCCGGCCCGGTGGGTGGCGTTTCGGCAGCTTCTCCCCAGGCAACRCCCCAGTTTTCCGTCAAGCGCCTATATATAGATGCAGAGCTGGAGTCCCTGCTTCGCCTCGCCCCAGTGGCCGACGCTGTTCAGGTGGACGAACCCCTCGCGTTTCTTACCCATCAAGGTGACGGCCGTTACGACATCGACGACATCCTGGAGCGCTTCAAAACACCCGCAGATGCCCCCGCCGGCGACCCGCCGCGGTTCGCGGTCTACAACATCGTCGTCAGCGGCGGGCGCATGGACTTCACCGACCAGTCCGTCGGCAAGACCCATGAACTGCGGGAGCTGGGCCTGTCGGTTCCGTTCCTGAGCAACCTCAAATCCCAACGTGAAGTCAAAACCTCGCCGCACCTGGCCTTCAGGCTCAACGGCAGCAGCTTTGACACCGCTGCCGAAGGCACACCCTTTGCCCAGACCCACAAAACCGACGCCACCCTCACGCTGCGTGGTTTCGACCTGAACCCTTACCTGGCGTACTGGCCTGCGAGCCTGCCCGTCAGGCTGCAAAGCGCGGTACTGCATGCCGACGCCAAAGTCGCGTTTGAGCAGACACCCGCCACGGTGGTGCGGATTTCCGGAACCGTGACGGCGGAAAAGGTTCGTGTGCTGACAGCACAAAC
>NZ_JBFUAZ010000860.1:0-1315 GCF_056406035.1 Polaromonas sp. P1_E1_2
GGCACAACCGGTGAAGTGCCCCGACGGAAAACTTGCCGACGGCATTGAACGGGCAGGGGACGCCCGGCAATGCCTTGTCATCCGCAAGCTGGCGCCTGGCCAAACATCCCGCATCACACCCAAGGTACTGGTCGTCTTTCTGCACGGCGACAACGGCGGGCGCACGGAATTGAACGCGGACAGCGGCACAGCAGCCTTGCTGGCCGAGAAGCTCCAGGCCGTCACAGTGGCGATGCAGCGCCCCGGCTACCGCAGCGAAYTGGGCGTATCGGACGGCGAGTCCGGCCCCGGGGACGACGACTACACACCCCGCAACGCCGAAATCATCGCCGCCGCACTGGGCAGCCTGCGCAGCCTCAACCCCGGCAGGAAGATCCTGCTGATTGGCCACTCGGGCGGCGCGGCCATGGCGGCCTTGTTGGCCAGCCGTTTTCCGGGCAGCGCTGATGCCTATTTGCTGGCCGGATGCCCCTGCGATGTGCCGGCATGGCGGCAATGGCGCAACAGCTCTGCGGGCAARTCCGGCRCCTGGAGCCGCAGCCTTTCACCCCTGGCTGAAGCGGAGAAAATCAACCCGGATACGCAGATCAGCGTGGTGGTGGGCAACAAGGACGAAAACACATTGCCCCAGTTCAGCGAGGCCTATGTCAGGGCGCTGCAGGCGCGCGGCGTCAAAACCCGCGTCACGTATGCAATGAACGCCACCCACGTGTCGGTGCAGCGCGCGCCGGAGTTCTTCATGCTGGCGGGTRAATTGGCGGACAAGCTGTCGAAATAGCGCCGCTGCGCTATCCTTGCCGCTCCTTCATTCAACTTTTTTGATGATGTCCAAATTCCTGAACCACCTTTTCCTGGCTGCCGTTGTCGCGGCCGGCTTGCTGCTTGCCGGCTGTAACGATGCGCCGGGCACCGCGCCCGGCAGCCCGTCGGCAAAGGCTGTCACCGAACCGGTATCCGTGGCCGCCATCGAAGCCGGCGCCAAAGGCTTTTCGGCCGGCGCTTTAATGAGCAAGCGCACGGTGTATGTGTTTTTTGATGCGCAATGCCCGCACTGCGGCGCCCTGTGGGAAGCGGCAAAACCGCTGAAGTCCCAGGCCAGGTTTGTCTGGATCCCGGTTGGCATGCTCAACGCCGCCAGTACGGCCCAGGGGGCAACCCTGTTGGCGGCCAGCGACCCGGTGGCTGCCATGGACGCGCATGAAACGTCGCTGCAGGCCCGGCGTGGCGGCATCAGTGCGGCCAGCAATATCGACGCGCAAAAAGAAGCCGTCGCCAAAAACACCGAGCTGATGACCAGGCTGGGTTTCGCTTCGAT
>NZ_JBFUAZ010000861.1:0-1312 GCF_056406035.1 Polaromonas sp. P1_E1_2
CGCCATCTCCGCCATCTCCAGGGTTGCGGGCATGCGCTCCAGAACAATTCCCAGCGCCGGCCGGTTGAAGACAAACGATTTGCCGAGGTCTCCCTCGACCGCATGCTTCACAAACAGCGCGTATTGCTCGTAGATCGGCCGGTCCAGCCCCAGGCTGCGCGCCGCGACCTCTACCTCTTCGGTGGAGGCATTCGGGCTGACAAGCAGGTGTATGGGGTCGCCAATGAGGTGAATGCCCGTAAACGCGATGGCAGACATCAGCGCAACGACGACGAGGCTGTCGCGCATTCGCTGGAATATGGGGCCAAACATCAGATTGCGTCCTTATCTCTGGCTGCGGCACGGGCCAACACCCRCCCACATCGCACGCCGCCTCGCTCGAGCCCGTCGCCTCCACCCTGGGAGACCGCAACAGGCCCCCTATTGCACGTCACTTTCATCAAAAACTCCAGTCGGCGGGAGGCCTCCCGCCGGTACGTCACGTTCGCACAACTGCTCGCAATTTAGAGGCCAACCAACACCCTTGCCAGCTTTCACCTTGTGCATTCGCGGCAACAGCGCCGCGAAATTTCTTGACAGTCATCACCGCTTCATGATCTAGTTGTAACGCTGTTTGATACAGTGTATCGCTAGTCAATACAAAAAAGCAAGCGAGTTTTTCAGGATTTATGACGGTCGGCGAGGAGGGAAGCAGGAAAGACCTGGGCGAACTTCGCCCGTGAACACCCATGCGGGGGCGAATGATTCGCCGCCATTTACAAAACTTTCAGGAGTGAGAAATGAAATTGAAGATAGCCTGCCTGGCTGCGATTGGCGCCGGCGCAATAACCGCCATAACCCCCGTCGCCGCGTTGGCGCAAAGCACGGTGACGATTTACGGGAGGATGGATACGAGCTTTGAGAACTCGAAGACCGGCTCCGTCTCTCAGACGCTCATCACGGGCAACGCGTCCCGGTTCGGCGCCAAGGGGACCGAGGACCTGGGCGGAGGGCTCAAGGCGCTCTTTGGCCTGGAGATGGGAATCTCTTCGGACACCGGCGCGTCAAGCTCGCCCGTCTACCGCAACTCCTACGTCGGCATCAGCGGCGACTTCGGTGTGGTCAACATCGGGCGCATTGACTCGGCCGCACCCAGCCGCACGCCGATCTACGCGATCCTGGGCCGCAATGTCGAGTACGTCATCCACGACGCCGGCGCCACCGCGATTGGCTCCTCCATCTTCAATGCACGCACCCGGGTGTCCAATGCCATCGGCTACGCCAGCCCGGTGATCAGCAACTTCGTTTTCCGCGCCGGCCATTACTTCAATGG
>NZ_JBFUAZ010000862.1:0-1302 GCF_056406035.1 Polaromonas sp. P1_E1_2
ATTCACCCCTCCGCGGTGGAGGTTCTCAAGGCGGCAGGTTACTCGCAGATCGAAAGCCTGGCCGGCGCGCTGCCCGATGACGAACTCAAGGCCAAAATCGCCGACGCGCATTTTGTCGGCATCCGTTCCCGCACCCAGCTCACTGCCGATGTATTTGCCCAGGCCGGCAAGCTGGCGGCGGTCGGCTGCTTTTGCATCGGCACCAACCAGGTCGACCTGAACGCCGCCCGCGAACGCGGCATTGCGGTGTTCAACGCGCCTTTTTCCAATACCCGCTCCGTGGCTGAGCTGGTATTGGCCGAGGCCATTTTGCTGCTGCGCGGCGTGCCCGAGAAAAGCGCCGTGGCGCACCGCGGCGGCTGGCTCAAGTCGGCCGAGAACGCCTACGAAATCCGCGGTAAAACGCTGGGCATCGTGGGCTACGGCTCCATCGGAACGCAGCTGTCGGTGCTGGCCGAAGCGCTGGGCATGCAGGTCGTGTTTTTTGACGTGGTAACCAAGCTGCCGCTGGGCAACGCCCGGCAGGTAGCCCAGCTCAAGGACCTGCTGGCCCAGTCCGACGTGGTGAGCCTGCACGTGCCCGAAACCAAAGCCACCCAATGGATGATGGGCGCAGCAGAAATCGCCGCGATGAAACCCGGCAGCGTGCTGATCAATGCCTCACGCGGCACGGTGGTGGAAATTGAACCGCTGGCCGAGGCGCTGAAGCAAAAAAAGCTGCTGGGCGCGGCAATCGACGTGTTCCCTGTGGAGCCGCGCAGCAACAAGGACATTTTTGAATCGCCCCTGCGCGGCCTGGACAACGTGATCCTGACGCCGCACGTGGGCGGCTCGACCATGGAAGCGCAGGAAAACATCGGCATCGAAGTGGCCGAAAAGCTGGTGAAGTACAGCGACAACGGCACCTCGACGTCTTCCGTCAACTTCCCCGAAGTGGCACTGCCGGCCCACCCGGGCAAGCACCGCCTGCTGCACATTCACCGCAACGTGCCGGGTGTGCTGTCGGAAATCAACAAGGTGTTTGCGGCCAACGGCATCAACATCGCATCGCAGTACCTGCAGACCAACGAAGCTGTGGGTTATGTGGTGATCGACATCGACGCGGCGCACTCCGACATCGCGCTGGCCAAGCTGGCCGAGGTGCCCGGAACCATCCGCAGCCGGGTTTTGTTTTGAACCGGGCTTCAGCCACGGCGCGCAACCGCTATCAAATATATAGCTGGTTGCGCCCGTCTCTATTGGGTTTCAGCCACTTTCCCAAGGAAAAGACCAGATTACTGCGCTGCCGGCGGCTGTAAACCC
>NZ_JBFUAZ010000863.1:0-1300 GCF_056406035.1 Polaromonas sp. P1_E1_2
CACCTGGACATTGGCGCCTCTCACCTAAGGGCGACGCTTAAGCCGGCCGCGCCCGGCTGGGGCCTGCGCCTGGTGCGCAATCTGGGCCGGACGTTGCCGGAAAAAAGCGAGCCCACTGAAGAAGCCGCAGCCACCCCAATCGTCGAAACGGCAAGCTGGGTTTCAGGTGCCACGCGCGCCGACAGCATCACAGCCCTGCTCGAAGCCGCCGCGCAAGCTCTGCATGCGTTGCGCGCGCGCCAGACGGAATCTCTCGATGGCTGCCGCCTCGTGGTGCGTACGGGGATGGGCACTTCCTATGTCGGCATCGCACCCATGGATTTTTCTTCGCCCTTGGCGCGCTCCGAACAACAGCTACGAGCCGTGGCAAGGGCGCTCTCGCAAGAGGCATTGGGCATGGAGGCGGCCGGGCATGAAGTGCGCTGGCGCATCGAGGCCAACCAGACGCATCTGTGCGTGATCACGCTCGAGTCAGCCCTGGTCGCCGGCCTGCACACACTGGCCCAGGCTCAGCGCATGACGCTTGCAAGCTGCCAGCCAGCCATCGTGGAACAGCTCGACAGCGAGCTCCAAAAATGCCGGCACCAGCGCGATGCGCGCACCTTGGTCTGGACAGAACGGGAGGCCTCGGGGCACCGCCATGCGGCTGTGACCTTCATCCGCTTGGTAAACGGCAGCGCCGTCAATGCCTGGCGCACGGTCACGCCGCTCCCAACGCCCACAGGCGACCCCTGGCTTCAGCCCGCGCTGGACCGTTTCCTGATCGCTTCGGGCGCGGGCGTTGATGAACAGGCGGTTCCCTGCGTCTGGCCGGCCCATGCGGTAGAAGCATCACCCACAGTTGCCATGGAGCTGGCAGCATGAGCCGGCATCTGATCGAGAGCCCGTTCGAGTTTGCGCCGGGCGCGCCGCGCTACCGCCCCTTGAGCTGGCTCATCCTGGCCGCGGGCATTTGCGCCGCATTCTCGGGCCTGTACATGACCTCAAGGGCTGGGGAGCAGCTTGAGGGCGTCCGCGCCCAGCAGGCCAGGATTTTCAAACAGCAAAGCGCGCTGAGTGAACAGATGCGGCAGGCCGAGAACAACCCCGCCCTGTTCGAAAAGATCAAGGCCAGGCGGCAGCTCGAAGCCTTGCTGCAAACACCGTGGTCGCTGATGTTTGAGGCCCTTGAAGCCGCCGCCGATACCGTCGAAGGCCGGGTCACCCTGCTCTCCATGGTGCCCAACACCGCCAACCCCGCAAGCCGCAAGATCGAGCTGACCCTGATGGCCTCGAACTATCCATCCATGTTGGCCTACAC
>NZ_JBFUAZ010000864.1:0-1298 GCF_056406035.1 Polaromonas sp. P1_E1_2
CTCGCCCACCTGAACCCCGGTTCAGGATGACGGTCCAGTGGCTCTCGCAGAGACCTTTGTTTTCTTGTCCCGGATCCGTACGGACTCCAGGCCGCGAACAAAAAGTATAGCCGGTTGTGCGCCCAGCCCGCCGTGCCACAGCAGATCTGATGTCTCTCGAACCCCAACTTATTGCCGAACTTCTCTTGTTGGGTCTGTGCACCGGTTTTCTTGCAGGCCTGCTGGGCATCGGCGGCGGGATGCTGATGGTGCCGTTCATCACCTTCATCCTTACGGCAAAGGGCTACCCGCAGGAATACACCGTGAAAATGGCGGTCGCCACCTCGCTGGCCACCATCTGCTTCACCTCGTTGTCATCAGTGCGTGCGCATCACCGGCGCGGGGCCGTGCTRTGGCCCATCGTTCGGCTGCTGGCGCCCGGCATTTTGCTGGGGTCATTGATTGGCGCCCAACTGGCAGTGGCCTTGCCGGGCAAGATCCTCAGCATCCTGTTTGCCGTTTTTGTGGCGTTTTCAGCCACCCAGATGTTTCTGGGCCGTAAACCCAAACCCAGCCGCACCCTGCCCGGCCGCCTGGGCACCTTTGGCATGGGTGGTGTCATCGGCATGCTGTCTTCACTGGTGGGTGCAGGCGGCGCCTTCGTTTCGGTGCCCTTCATGACCTGGTGCAACGTGAAAATCCATGACGCCGTGGGAACCTCGGCAGCCCTTGGTTTTCCAATCGCGCTGGCCGGCACCCTGGGCTACATCTGGGCCGGCCAGAATCTCCCGCAAATGCCGCCCGGCTCCATCGGCTTTCTGTACCTGCCAGGGCTGGTCATCATCTCGGTGGCCAGTATTTGCACAGCGCCGCTGGGCGCACGCACGGCGCATCGCATGGACATCCAGCCGCTRAARAAAGTCTTCGCGGTCGTGCTGTATATCCTGGCAGYCTATTTCCTGCTGCGCTAACCCTTGTTGTGCTAACGGCGGGTGACAGCACGCCGGGGCTGTGCCGTTTTGGGGCGAAAACCAATCGTCTGCTCGATCAACACCCCGCCATCCGTCATCAAAAAAGTCTTGAACGCCTGCGCTACCGGCGTCAGCCGCTTGTTGCGGCGGTGCACGACATACCAATTCAGCATCAACGGAAAACCCTGCACGTCGAGCACGGTCAGGCTGCCCACCTGAAGTTCGCGGCTGATGGTATGCGCCGACAGAAAACTCACCCCCATGCCCGCGATCACGGCCTGTTTGATGGTTTCCGTGCTCTTGATCTCCATCGCGATGTTGAGGTCGGCCAGGTGCGCGCCGAAGCCC
>NZ_JBFUAZ010000865.1:0-1297 GCF_056406035.1 Polaromonas sp. P1_E1_2
ATCCCGGCCCGTGTGCGCTACATGGAGATGCGCGGCGAGATGCTTCGCGGCCTGATCCCGCGGGCCACGCCGGCGGCGCGGCCGCTGGCGGAGTTCTGGCTGGGCCGTTGGGTGCGCACCGACACCTACATCTTCGATGCCGAATACGTGGCTGCGGCGCTCGAACGCCTGAAAGCGAACGGCTGGGAGTGCGGCTGGGGTATCCACATCAACGCCCAGCTTCTGTGGGATGGAAAGAACGACGCCTTCCTCGGCGGTGTGCCTACCGAGCAGGACCCCATGCTCACGCGGCTTCTGTGCGTGGTGAGCGATCCCCTGGAACTGGTGTCGGCATCCCTGCGCGCCAACGGGCTGCGCTACCGCCGATCATTGCGGGCGTTGCAATGGAATGCGCTGGCTCCGACCATGATTCGGGCCATTCGTGAGCTGCGGGCCGGCTCGCGTTTCTATTGAAATGACAGGCCCGAACCCATCCGCCGCAGCAACTCCGGCACGGATGACACCAGCATCGCCAGGCCCGAGCAGGTCAGCAGGCTCAGCACCAGTCTGCGAAAGGCAAGGTCGCTGATGCCCGTGTAAACGCGCCCGCCCAGCCAGGCGCAAATGAGCGCAGCAGGTGCCACGATGGCCAGCATGGGCAGCGTTTCGCGCGTGACCAGGCCGGCGGCAACATAGCTGGCCATGGTGACGGTCAGCACGGCCAGATTGAAGTTCTGGATGACGGCGCGTTGGGCACTCTTTTCGTAGCCGCGCAGGGTGCACCACAGTGTCGGAATCACACCGCTGAAACCACCCAAGGCCCCCATGAAACCACCGGCAACGCCAATCGTGCCGTCGGCGACGCGGCCCCCATGGTGAATGCGGGGGAGCTTGCCCGAAAAAAGCATGGCCGGGCACCACAGCGCCAGCAGCATGCCGAGAAACAGCTTGAACAGCTGGACGTCAAGTTGCGGCAACAACAGCAAACCGAGCGGTAGCCCCAGCAGGCCGCCGGCCAGAAATGGCAGCAGGCGCTTCCAGTCAGTCGTGCGGCTGACCGTGAAGGCCGCCATGACCTGGCCTGTCAGGCCGCCGAACACCGCCATGACAGCCGCCAGTTTCGGGTCTATAGACCACGCCCAGAACGACATGGCGACAAGGCTGAAGCCAAAGCCCGACAGGCCCTGGACAAAACCCGCCGCCGCCGCGCCCGCGACGATCAAAACGATTGGGGCGTCAGGACCTRCCAACATTGTGTTTGCAAATGCGAATGGGGTGAAAACGGCGCCAATCAAGGCGCGCGACGACGCCCAGACCG
>NZ_JBFUAZ010000866.1:0-1295 GCF_056406035.1 Polaromonas sp. P1_E1_2
GAGTGTAGGTATGAGAATGCATTTGAAAAAACTGTTCCTCTTTTCCGCCGCTGCCGCGTTGCTTTGGTGTTCCCAGGCGAAGGCACAAACCGATTCCGCGGAAGTTCCCAGGCACCTGGCTGTTGCCCGTGAGCTGGTTGAAAACATCAAGCCAGAAGACAATCAATACACGCTCAGGGAACGGTCTATCAGCTTCCCCGGAGATATTTTCTCGAACAAGTATGCGATGAGGGCTGATTGCTCCGGCTTCCTGCTGGCTGTTTTTGAGCGTGCCAAATACTCGACGCAATCGAAGATGTCGTTTCTGGAGTGGACGCCCAACAGGAAAAAACACACCGCGGAAGATTTCGTCCTCTCCATCGAAAAAGAGGGCGGTTTTACACGCATCACAAAAGTCGAGGATCTGAGGCCTGGAGACGTCCTGGCACACGCCATGCTGAATGTGGAAGACAAAAAGAAAACAGGCTCGACAGGCCATGTATTTTTAATCAACGGCCAGCCGAAACAAATTACTCCCAGAAAACCAGTCGTTGAAGACACCAGGCAGTTCGAAGTTTCCATCATCGACTCGAACGAAGCCTATACCGGTGACGACGACAGCCGATTGGCCGATCCGTTGAATAAAGTCAAAGGGCTGGGCAAAGGAACCATCCGTCTTTATGCAGATTCCAGTGGCGAGCTTGTAGGGTGGGCAACCACATTCAAAACTTCGACCCGGTTCTTTTCCTACAATCCGAGGTTTCCGTCTGAGACCAAGGCCCGGAAAGCTGCCATGGGAAGACCGGTTGCAGGGATCTGAATTCCTGGAAGAGAGGTCAAGAAGTGTCAGGCGACAAAATTTACTGGTTCCCTGCAAAGCGCTACGGTTGGGGCTGGGGCCTTCCGACCACATGGCAAGGCTGGGCTGTCATGGCGGTCTTTGCCTTTCTGATTCTGGCTGGCGCCGTGTTCCTGCTTCCAGGTCACGGTCAAGCTCTATTCGTCATGTATTCGGCGCTTGTGTGCGCTGTGCTCGTAGCCGTCTGCTGGCTAAAAGGCGAGCCCCCGAGCTGGCGCTGGGGTGGCAAGTGAAGCCGCCGCTTACCCCCTTCTTCAACTGGATGTGCCTTGGGCCCACCGCTCAAGCCCAACATTAAGTACCGATGCGTCCCACTCTTGCTGTTGCCGTGCTCGCTGTCGCCGCAAGCGGTGGCGCATTCGCCACCGGCTCCTTGTCGTTCGAAAGCGCCGGCTATGTTCTGGACTTTGAAGTAGGGCAACAGGAGCGCCCAGTTCTGGCTGGTGTGTCACTTGCC
>NZ_JBFUAZ010000867.1:0-1289 GCF_056406035.1 Polaromonas sp. P1_E1_2
GGTGACGGCCGTGGCCAACGGCGACCTGGAGCGCAAGCTGACCGTGGAAGCCAAGGGCGAGATCGCCGCGCTGGCCGACACCATCAACGGCATGACTGACACCCTGGCCACCTTCGCCGATCAGGTAACCACGGTGGCGCGCGAGGTCGGCGTGGAAGGCAAGCTGGGCGGGCAGGCCAAGGTGCCCGGAGCCGCCGGCACCTGGAAAGGCCTGACGGAGAACGTGAACCAGCTGGCTGCCAACCTGACGACCCAGGTGCGCGCCATTGCCGAGGTGGCCACTGCCGTGACGCAAGGTGACTTGACGCGGTCCATCACGGTCGAGGCGCTCGGTGAGGTGGCGGCGCTGAAAGACACGATCAATGAAATGATCCGCAACCTCAAGGACACGACCCAGGTCAATACCGAGCAGGACTGGCTCAAAACCAATCTCGCCAAATTCAGCCGGATGCTGCAGGGCCAGAAAGACCTGGTGGCCGTGGGGCATCTGATTCTCTCGGAGCTGGCACCGGTGGTTGGCGCGCAGCAGGCGGAGTTTTATGTGCTGAGCTACACGCAAGAGAGGCCGCGCCTGCGTCTCATGGCCAGCTACGCCTCCGAAGGGCAGGGCGCTTACGGCAAGGAAATCGACTTGGGCCAGGGCCTGATAGGCCAGTGCGCTTTCGACAAACAAAAGATCTTGTTGACGTCCTCGCTACCGCAGGGCCTCAAGATATCGTCCGGCCTCACCGAAGTGGCGCCTATGGACATCCTGGTGCTGCCCATCATCTTCGAAGGCCAGGTCCGCGGTGTGGTGGAACTCGCCTCGGTCGAGCGATTCAACCCAACCCACCAGGCTTTCCTGGACCAGCTCACTGAGAGTATCGGCATCGTGATCAACACGATTGAAGCGAATATGCGCACCGAGGACTTGCTGACCCAGTCGCAGTCCCTGGCGCAGGAGCTGCAAAGCCGGCAGGAAGAACTGCAGCAGACCAACGAGGAACTGCAGGAAAAGGCCCATCTGCTGGTCCAGCAGAACGACGAGGTGGAGCGCAAGAACCAGGAGGTCGAACAAGCCCGGCAGGCACTGGAAGAAAAGGCCAAGCAGCTTTCGCTCACGTCCAAGTACAAGTCGGAGTTTCTGGCCAATATGTCGCATGAGTTGCGCACACCGCTGAACAGCCTGCTGATCCTGTCCGATCAGCTGTGCAAGAACTCGGAAGGCAACCTGACCAACAAGCAGGTGGAGTTTTCCAAGACCATTCATTCCTCCGGCAACGACCTGTTGATGCTGATCAACGATATCC
>NZ_JBFUAZ010000868.1:0-1283 GCF_056406035.1 Polaromonas sp. P1_E1_2
GGCATGGGCCTTGTCGAACTGGATTTTCTGCTTGCCCATCATCTGGTCGAACGCCGGATCGAAGGCGCCGCGGTTGCCCGCGCCGATCCGCCCGCTGACGGTTAACAGGACTGGGCCTCGCGACGCTTTTGGCGCGTGCTGTGCCAGGGCCAGCGACGGCGCGGCCACGGCACCGATTGCAGCGGCATTCAGGARTTGACGGCGTGGGTTCATGTTTCCTCCGAGTGGTTTTTTGCGAAGCTGGCAGCGTACCGCTTGCCGCCGCGTTTGGGTCTGGTTTTTTTACCGGTTTCAGGGGGTTTTGACCGAAGGCGCTGAAATGCTCGCCATGTCTTGCGGCGTCAGCCAGCGCCATCCGCCGGGTTTCAGGTCAGGCGGCAAATCCAGCGTACCAATACGTGAACGGTGCAGGCCGCCAACGTCCTCAACCCGGTTGCCCACTGCGGCGATCATGCGCTTGACCTGGTGGTACTTGCCTTCGGTAAGGGTCAGGCTCAGCTGGTTTTCACCGGTTTTTTCACATGCGGCTGCTCGCACGGGTTTCGGGTCGTCGTCCAGCACCACGCCGGTCAGCAACTTCTGGATCTGCTTGTCGTCGACCGGGTGCTTGGCACGCACCTCATAAACCTTGGGCACATGGTGCTTGGGCGAGCTCATGCGGTGGATGAACTTGCCGTCGTCCGACAGCAGCAAAAGGCCGGTCGTGTCCTGGTCCAGCCGCCCCACCGCCTGCACGCCGGCCGCCGCGCCACCGCCGCGCTGGCGAATCGGTGCCGGCAGCAGGGTGTAAATACTGGGATAGGTGCTGGGCTTTTGCGAGCATTCGTAGCCGGCCGGTTTGTGCAGCATCAGGTAGGCTTTCTCGTGGTATTCCCAGGCCACGCCCTGCACCATGAAGTGCAGGCCTTCTGCTATAAATTCCATAGCTGGTTCCGCACAAGGGACGCCCGCTACAGCCACAAAACCCTGTTGAACCAGCCCCGCGCACACGCGCCGCGTGCCAAAGCCCTGAGAGAAAAGAATTTCTTGAAGTTGCATGCTTGCCATGGGGCTATTGTCACCCGGCACCAGAGGAAGCCGGGCATGGACCAGGAGCAGACAGGCCTCCGAAAACAGGTGCCCATGAAAAAGCCCAACCGGTAAAGGCTGGGCTTTCGTGAAATGGTGGGCTGGGGACTACTGCAAGATGTCTTGGAAGCCTCGCTATATATAGCGATCAATTCATTTCATAGAAATTAGTTCCCCCTTTTGTTCCCCCATGTGTTTGCGAGCGGTGTTAGACG
>NZ_JBFUAZ010000869.1:0-1282 GCF_056406035.1 Polaromonas sp. P1_E1_2
AAGCGACAGCTGCGGGACGTAAGTGACCACCATCAGGCAAGCCAGGATGACGAGCACAAAGGGGATCAGGTGCGTCACGATGCGGTCCAGCGATATCCTGGCGACGGTGCAGGCTGCAAACAGGTTCACGCCGAATGGCGGCGTGATCATGCCCAGCGCAAGGTTGACCACCATCACCAGCCCGAAGTGCACCGGGTCAATGCCGAAATGCACTGCCACTGGCGCCAGGATGGGCGCCAGCACGATGATGGCTGCGCTGGTTTCAATGAACATGCCGATGATGAATAGCGCCGCGTTGACGCCCAACAGGAAGAGGGCGGGCGACTGCAGCACGGCTTCCAGCCAGTGGCCTATGGCGTCCGGCACGCCGGCCCGGGTGATCAGGAAGGCGAACAACCCGGCATTGGCGATGATGAACATGATCACGGCACTGGAGAGCACCGATTTGCGCAGGATGACGTACAGGTCGGCCAGCTTGATCTCGCGGTAGATCACGATGCCCACGACCAGCGCATAAAACACCGCCACGGCAGAGGCTTCGGTCGGCGTGAAAATTCCGCCATAAATCCCGCCCAGAATAATCACCGG
This sequence comes from Polaromonas sp. P1_E1_2, assembly GCF_056406035.1. Classification (NCBI taxonomy): domain Bacteria; kingdom Pseudomonadati; phylum Pseudomonadota; class Betaproteobacteria; order Burkholderiales; family Comamonadaceae; genus Polaromonas; species Polaromonas sp. P1_E1_2. The sequence goes on from NZ_JBFUAZ010000869.1 coordinate 589, forward strand.
CATCAGCAATGCCCAGCCCGCCCGCCAGGTCGCCTTACCAAAGCTCAGGCGGCCGTCACCGTCCTGTTTGCCCCAGCCCTTCCAGCGGCAGTACAGGTGCACGAACAGCATCAATGCGCCGCCGATTAAAAGCCCCGGGCCGAAGCCGGCAATGAAGAGTTCGCCGATCGAGACCTCGGCGCTCACGCCATAAAGAATCATGGGGATGGACGGCGGAATAATCACCCCCAGTTCTGCGCTGGTGGCCTGCAGGGCCGCAGCGTAAGCGGTAGGGTAGCCGTGCTTGATGAGTGCCGGTATCAGGATGGCGCCTATGGCGAAAGTGGTGGCCACAGAGGAGCCGGACACTGCCGCAAAAATCATGCAAGTCAGCACGCAGGTCATGGGCAGACCGCCTTGCACGCCTCCCACAATGCTTTTGGCGAATTCGACCAGCCGGCGCGAGATGCCGCCGGTTTCCATCAGGTTGCCGGCCAGGATGAAGAAGGGAATGGCGGCCAGCGGAAACTTGTTGATCGAGGAGAACATCTCCTTGACTGAAATCAGCATGTTGGCGTTGGACGCCTGGATACCGAAGATGGACGCCAGGCCGATGGAAACGGCCACGGAAACGGTGAGTGCAAAGCACAGCACCATGGTCAAGATCATCACGGCGGTCATACCTGGCCCCCACGCTTTTCACTTCGTGTAATGC
>NZ_JBFUAZ010000870.1:0-1282 GCF_056406035.1 Polaromonas sp. P1_E1_2
CGACGGTGCCGATGGTGTGCTGGTCGATCTTTCCGGTGGAAAACTGCGCGTGCTTGCTGCGGCCACCGAATCCTTTGATGGGCTGTTTCGCGCGGAGCTGCTGGCGCTGAATTCGCCCACGGACAACGAACTGCACCGGGCCGCCGTTGCTGCCAATCACATCGCGGCGGCGTATGCCAAAGTCGTCGCTGCGCTGCTTGTCCAGGCTGCTGCACAGGGGATCGTCGCCTCGCAGGTTCGCGCCATTGGCGCGCATGGCCAAACCGTGCGGCACCAGCCGCACAGAACATCCCCCGACCCGGCGGGCGCAGGCTACACGCTCCAGCTCAACAACCCGGCTTTGCTGGCAGAGCTCACGGGCATCGATGTGGTGGCTGATCTTCGCAGCCGCGATGTGGCGGCCGGTGGCCAGGGCGCACCTCTGGTGCCGGCATTTCATCAGGGCGTTTTCGGCCAGGCGGACGTCACGGTGTCGGTGCTGAACCTGGGCGGCATTTCCAACCTCAGCGTGCTTCCGCCGGGCGCGTCGTCACCCGTGCTGGGTTTTGACTGCGGACCGGGCAACGCCCTGATGGATGCATGGTGCCTGCAACACACCGGTCAGCCTTATGACGCCGGCGGCGCCTGGGCGGCCACGGGCAAGCTGTTGCCGGACCTGCTGGCCAGCCTGCTGGACGAGCCCTATTTTTCGCAACCGATCCCCAAAAGCACCGGCCGCGATCTTTTCAGCATGAACTGGCTGGCCGGCAAGCTCGCGCCCTTTTCCGCGGCGCGGCCACAAGACGTCCAGAACACCCTCGCTGAATTCACTGCAAGCGCCTGCGCGGCGGACGTCAACAGCCATGGAAAAGCCAGCAGCCTGCTGATCGTCTGCGGCGGCGGCGCGTTCAATACCCATCTTCTTGGGCGCCTGCAGGCCGGGTTGCCGCAGCTCAAGGTTGAGACTTCCGGCCAGCATGGTTTGCCACCTTTGCAGGTGGAGGCGGCGGCCTTTGCGTGGCTGGCACAGCAGGCGGTGTTGCGCAGGCCCGGTAATTTGCCAAGCGTGACGGGGGCAAAGGGGTTGCGGGTGCTGGGGGCGGTCTACCCCGCTTAGGCTGGGACGGATAGCGGTCGGTCTTGTTCCGGCGTTGCGCTTTCGTCTGAGGATTGCTGGCCGGGCAACCCCCGGCCAACCGCCCTTAGCAAAGAGCGCAAAGGCCGGAGCAAGAACCGGCCGATAAAAGCCTACCCCGCCAACTGCTTCCGCATCACCTCATGCCGGTGCCGGTAAGTCCCCAGC
>NZ_JBFUAZ010000871.1:0-1280 GCF_056406035.1 Polaromonas sp. P1_E1_2
CACATCTTCCACACCACCGGCGGATGGAATCGTGGCAACACGCAACTCGATGTCCAGTGGGCCGTATTTCTTGAACTTGATCTTCCCATCTTGCGGTTTGCGCTTTTCAGAGATGTCCAGGTCGCACATGATCTTGAGCCGCGTGACCATGGCCTGGCGAAACTGCGCCGGCACTTCGATATAGGGCTGCAAGGTACCGTCAATGCGAAACCGGATACCGGTTTTGGCTTTGCCTGGCATGGGCTCGATGTGAATGTCCGAAACCTTCTGGTTGTAAGCGTCAATGATGACCTTGTTGACAAACTTGACCAGCTCGTTGTCCGCTGCGGCAGACTCCAGCGAAGAATCGTCATTTGACTCACTCTCCAGTGGTGAGTCCATGTCTGCAAGCAATTGGTCGATGGTGCTACTGTCTGCAGCCACGCCAAAGAGCTGCCCCAGGGTTTCTTCAAATTCGGTCTGGGTTGTAACGCGGTAAGAAAATTTGGAGACGCGGGGAAACACCTGTGGAACCACGCGTGCCCCTCGCACAGCCTCCGGATCCACACACATGATCACGAGGCCTTCGGTAGTTTCCTCCAGCGGAATCCAGCCTTGCTGTTCAATAAAGTCCCGTTTTAACGCACCATGCAACATCTCCGAGCGAATCCGCCCAGCATTGAATGCTTCGTAGGCCACACCAAAAAACTTGGCAAGCGAAGCACCAATCTGAGTGGGCCGGATGTGGAAGTTGGCCATGAGCATATGCTCGACAGACTGACCTTCTTCCCGGGCCTGGCGGATGCATTGCTGTAATTCTTCTTGGGACAGCACACCTTCCGTCACCAAGCCGTCGTACTTGGTAGCTTTGCGCCTTTGGCTGTCGCCCGCTTTTTGCATTCGCTGGCGTATGGCAATGCCCAAAGTCTTGCACAGCTGCAGCGCACCGTCTTCCTCAAGTTTTCCAAAAGGCTGATCGCTCCGGTTGTTGATAACCTGCAGCACGCCGTACAACGTCTCTCCGTCCATGACGGGAGCCACCAGCATCTGCTTGGTTCTGTACCCGGATCGCTTGTCAACTTCCTGGAGAAAGCTCAACGCAGGATGAATTTTCTTCAGCGCCTCCTCATCGTAGACGTCCGCAATATTCACCATCTGGCGAGCCATGGCAACGTAGCCCGCAATGCTCTGCGCACTGACCGGGAGTTTCAGGTCGCGGCTGGTATTGAGCCCCGTCTTGACCTTGGAAACAATGGAACTGCGGTCTTCGTTGACTGCATAAAGTGTTAACCGGTCTGCGT
>NZ_JBFUAZ010000872.1:0-1275 GCF_056406035.1 Polaromonas sp. P1_E1_2
CCCAGGTTCTGGTCAGCGTTGAAGCGACCAGCAAGAAGCGCGCTTTCGAGGAAGCCGGTCTGCTGTTTGAGAACCAACATGGCCTGAACCGCGCATTGATCACGGACAGCCTGTTCGCCCGCGAACGCCTGGGCTCCACCGGGCTTGGCCACGGCGTGGCGATTCCGCACGGCCGGATCAAGGGCCTGAAGGCCCCCATGGCGGCCGTTTTCCTGTTGCAGGCGCCCATTGGCTTCGATGCGCCGGACGAACAGGCCGTAGCCCTGCTGATTTTTCTGCTGGTTCCCGAGGCTGCCACTCAAAAACACCTCGAAATTCTTTCGGAAATTGCCGAATTGCTTAGCGACAGCTCCCTGCGCGAGCAACTCAAGACCAGCACCGATGCCGCTGGACTGCACAACCTGATCGCTTCCTGGCATTCCGTCCACGAAGTCAGTTCTTAGATGCGGTGTTGCACGGTTGCACGCTGTCCGGCCCGGCAGGGTCTTGAACAGGAAAAGTACAAGGCCGCATGAAGCCCACCGTTGTCAGCGCTGACGTTTTATTTGAAGACCACCGCGCCGCCCTGAAATGGGAATGGGTTGCCGGCCTCGGGGCCTCCGAGCGGCGTTTCGACGAAGTCGCCGTGCGGGCTGCACGCTCTGGCGCCGATCTGGTCGGATACCTCAACTACATTCATCCCTACCGCGTGCAGATCCTGGGCGAACGCGAGGTTGCTTACCTCACGAATGCCAGCCCTGAGGACTGCGCCCGGCGCATTTCCCGCATCATCACGCTGGAGCCACCGGTGCTGATCGTCGCCGACGGCCAGACCGCGCCGGACACGCTGCTGTCGATGTGCGAACGCGCCCAGTTGCCGATGTTCGCCACGCCCGAATCGGCGGCTTTCGTGATTGACGTGCTCAGGGCCTACCTGTCCAAGCATTTTGCCGACCGCACCTCCATGCATGGCGTGTTCATGGACATCCTGGGCCTGGGCGTCATGATCACCGGTGAATCCGGCCTGGGCAAAAGTGAACTGGGGCTGGAACTGATTTCGCGCGGACACGGCCTGGTGGCCGACGATGCGGTAGACCTGTACCGGATCAACCAGACCACGATTGAAGGACGCTGTCCGGAACTGCTGCAAAACCTGCTGGAAGTACGCGGCATCGGCCTGCTCGACATCAAGGCCATTTTTGGCGAGACGGCGGTGCGCCGCAAGATGCGCCTGAAGATGATCGTGCACCTGGTGCGCCGCGAAACGCTAGAGCGCGATTACGAACGCATCCCGTA
>NZ_JBFUAZ010000873.1:0-1274 GCF_056406035.1 Polaromonas sp. P1_E1_2
CCTACAGCGGCTACGGCCACTACGACTCGGACGAGTTGCTGGACAACGTTGGCGAAATGGGTCAGGCCAAAAACCCCAACGACTACGGCACCGCCCGAAAGCGTCTGCAAGGCGCCGCCAGTTCCACCGAAGAGGCTATGCTGAAAGCGGCCCGCAACTATGGCGGCAGCCAGTATTCCGCCGGCACCGCGCCGCCGCAGGAACTGCAAAACCAGCACTTCGGGCAACTCATCGTGAGCTGCGAAAAAGCTGATCTTCGCCCCGGTCCGACAGGCATCGCCATCTACGCTGACGGCGAAAAAACCTTCGAACCCCTTCCTGCCCCGACAGTCCCACGCCAGGAAGTGATCGACGAGCTCTTTGCCGCGGTGGTGGAGGGTCGCTCACCGGTGCATAGCGGCGAATGGGCCCGGGCCACCACGGCGGTGTGCCTGGCGCTGCTGGAGTCCGCGCGTACCGGGCGGGATTGCCGGCCGGGGTACCAAGTGCGTCACAATGCCGGTTCATGACCAACGACACCCAAAACATCATCCGGCACTGGCGTGAAGCCGTTCCCAATGACCGCCTGGCGCACCTGATCCGTGACGCTTCACGGGCCTTTCACAGGGCCTTGCAGGTACGGCTGGCGGAGCATGGCGTTCCCTTTGGCCACTGGACCTTCCTGCGCATCCTCTGGGAGTCGGACGGGCTGACGCAAAAGGAGCTCAGCGAGCGTGCCGGCGTGATGGAGCCCACCACCTTCATCGCGATGAAGGCCATGGAGTCGCTGGGCTACATCGTGCGCAAGCAGCTGCCCACCAACAAGAAAAACATGTACGTGCACCTGAGCGACAAGGGCCGGGCGCTCAAGAAGCTGCTGGTGCCTTTGGCCGAAGAAACCAACAACGTCAGCATTGAAGGCATTGCACCCGAAGACATCAAAACCACGCGCGCGGTGCTGCTTGCCATGATTGAAAACCTCGCAAAAGACGAGCTGCTGCAAACACCACCCGCAACGAAGCGCAAGGCTGCCGCAAAACCGGCCACGCAGTCCCCCTCGGCCACGCACAGCAAACGTGGTAAAAAAGCCGCGTCCTGAAACCCGCACGGCGTCCCTTCGTGAAGCCATCGCTCCCGCACCCGTTTCGCCGGGTATAGTCTGCCCATGTACACGCCTTTTTCAAGCCATGCGACAGCGCCAGCCCTGGTGGCCGATGACATGCGCCTGACAGGCGGCTTTACCGCTCCCCCACCTGCCGCACCTCCGCGCAACGTGGTTGCTTCCGGCGCTTACC
>NZ_JBFUAZ010000874.1:0-1271 GCF_056406035.1 Polaromonas sp. P1_E1_2
TGTCGCGCACGCTCAGCAAAGGGAATACCTCGCGTCCCTCTGGCACATGCGACAAGCCTTGCTGCACGATATGGGCCGGATCCTGTGCCGTGATGTCCTCGCCCTTGAAGTCGATGGAGCCTTTGCGCGGATCGAGGATGCCCGAGATGGTCTTGAGGATGGTGGATTTGCCTGCACCGTTGGAGCCCAGCACCGTGGCAATTTCGCTGCGGCGCACCTGCAGGCTGATGCCGCGTATGGCCTTGATGGGGCCATACGAACTCTCGACGTTGAGGAGTTTCAGGACGGGTTGGTCACTCACCGGTGGGGGAACCGCGCTCATGCCGTTCTCCTTAAAGACGTGACCTCATCCACCGAACCAAGATAAGCCTCAATCACACCGGGATCGTGCTGTACTTCGCGCGGCGTGCCCATGGCCAGGACTTCGCCCTGGTTCATGGCGAGAACCCGGTCAGACACGCGTGAGACCAGCGACATATCGTGCTCGACCATCAGTACCGTGATGCCCAGCTCGTGCTGGATGTCCTGGATCCAGAAGGCCATGTCGCCGGTTTCCTCCACATTGAGGCCGGAAGAGGGCTCGTCAAGCAGCAGCAACTGCGGCTCGGTGCACAGCGCCCGCGCCAGCTCGACCACCTTGCGCACGCCGTAGGGAAGACCTGCGACCATCGAATCGCGGTGATGTTGCAGGTCGAGGAAGTCAATGACCTGCTCGGCTTTTTCGCGTGCCAGCAGTTCGGCATCTCGCGCCCTGGCGGTAAAAAACAGGTCGTGCAGCAAGCCGGTTTGCCGGTGCGTGTGCCGGCCAATCAACAGGTTGTGCAGCACGGTGGCGTGTTCAAACAGTTCGATGTTCTGGAAGGTGCGCGCAATGCCCAGCGAGGCGATCTTGTGTGGTGGCTGATGCGTGAGCTTTTCGCCGCGGTATTCAATCTCGCCGGTGGTGGGCGTGTAGATGCGGCTGATCAGGTTGAACACCGTGGTCTTGCCGGCGCCGTTGGGGCCGATGAGCGTGAAGACTTCGCCCTGCTTGACGTCAAAGCTCACGTTGTTGACGGCCAGCACGCCGCCGAAGCGCACGCTAAGATTTTTGGCGGAAAGGAGTGTTTTGCTCATTTCAGACGGTCCGACTTCTGGAAAGTTTTTTGCCGTTTGAACAGGCCCTTGCGGTAGAACGGAAAGAGCTGCAAATAGGTGCGAACCTTCAGCCAGCGGCCATACAGCCCCATCGGCTCAAACAGCACAAAGGCAATCAGCACAATGCCGTAGAC
>NZ_JBFUAZ010000875.1:0-1268 GCF_056406035.1 Polaromonas sp. P1_E1_2
ACCTCTTCCCCATGGGCAGCCCGGTGCCCTACCGCGTTGACCTGTTTGACGACGAGATCGACAGCATCCGCACCTTTGACCCCGACAGCCAGCGCAGCCTCTACCCCGTACCCGAGGTGCGCCTGCTGCCCGGCCGCGAGTTCCCGATGGACGACGAAGCGCGCGCCCGGTTCCGCAGCCGCTGGCGCGAATTGCTGGACGGCGACCCGACCAAAAGCCGCATCTACAAAGACATGGGCAACGGCGTAGCCACCGCCGGCATCGAGTACTACCTGCCGCTTTTCTTTGAAGAAACGGCCACGGTGTTCGACTACCTGGGCGAAAGTGCCACTGTGGTGTTGCACGGCGACCTGGAGCCGGCCTTCCAGCGCTTCTGGCAAGACACCAAAGACCGCTACCGCCTGGTGCGCGACGCGCCCGACCGCCCGGCACTGCCGCCGGAGTCACTGTTTCTGGGCACCGAGCAGTTTTACGCTCGCGCCAATGACTACGCGCAACTGGCCRTACGCGCCACGGTCGAAGACGTGGCCGACAACGCGCAGTTTCAAAAACTCGGCGAAATGGCCGTGGTGCGTGGCGCCGAAGACCCGCTGGCCAAATTCAAGGGCCACGTACGCAACACGGCCCACCGGGTGCTGGTGCTGGCCGAAAGCGACGGCCGGCGCGAAAGCCTGCTGGACTTCCTGCGCGCCAGCAGCGTCAGTCCGCCGGCGTTTGATTCGCTTGAAGACTTCCAGACCAGCGACGAAAAACTCGGCATCGCCACAGCGGCGCTGAACACCGGTTTCAGCTGGCTTGAAGAAGGCATTGACTTCATCACCGAGACCGAGCTGTTTGCCGCGGGCGCCACCGTGCGCCGCCGCAACAAAAAGCAGGAACAGGTCAGCGACGTTGAAGCGCTTATCAAGGACTTGTCGGAACTCAACGTGGGCGACCCGGTGGTGCACAGCGCCCACGGCATTGGCCGCTACCGCGGCCTCATCAACATGGACCTGGGCCAGGGCACCAATGCCGACGGCACGCCGCTGCTGCAGGAGTTTTTGCACCTCGAATATGCCGACAGCGCCACACTGTACGTGCCCGTCAGCCAGCTGCACCTGATCAGCCGCTATACCGGCGTCAGCGCCGAAGAAGCCCCGCTGCACAGGCTGGGCAGCGGCCAGTGGGAAAAAGCCAAACGCAAGGCCGCTGAGCAGATCCGCGACTCGGCCGCCGAGCTGCTCAACATCTACGCCCGCCGCGCCGCGCGCGAAGGCCATGCTTTCCGC
>NZ_JBFUAZ010000876.1:0-1266 GCF_056406035.1 Polaromonas sp. P1_E1_2
CCGCAGGGTCCTGGTGAATGGCGTGGGCGTTGGGCGAAGTCGGAACGATCTGCTGGACGGGCCCGACAAGGCCGTCGGCACCCACGCTGTTCACCGTGATCTTGTTGCCGCCATAGGAGGCGGCAAAGAGCCAGCGGCCAGAGGCGTCCAGGTCAATGTTGGCCATGCTGTCGGCCAATGAGGCCTCGCCGAGTTTCTTCAGCCCGCCGTTGGCGCCGTCGATGGCAAAGGTGACAACGCGAAACGGCTGCGAGCGCAGGGCCACGTACAGGATTTTTTTGTCCTTGCTGACCACCATGGGCATGGCGGTTCCGCCCACAGGAACCCTCGCCACCGGCTTGAGGGAACTTGCGGCGCGATCCAGCTGAAACACCGAGATCTCCTGGCTGTCGGCGTTGCTGACATACACCCAGGTGGCTGCGCTGCTGGCGCCAGCGGCAGCCATGGTCCCGGCAAAAACGGCGGGGATCAGGACCTGGCGAATGGTGGTTCCTGTTGTCATGGATGTCTCCGTTGTGTTGTTGAACTTTTTACTTGCCGACCGTCATGTAGAGGCTGGGCAACCACATGGAGAAAGCCGGCACAAACGTGACCAGTGCGAGCGCGAAAATCAGCGCGCCATAGAAAGGCCAGATGGTCCGCATCACGGTGCCCACGGACACTCCGCCAATGGCACACCCCACGAACTGGGTCGTTCCCACGGGCGGCGTGTTCAATCCCAATGCGCAGTTGATCAGCAACACGATGCCGAACTGCACCGAGCTCATGCCGTAGTGCTGGGCAATCGGCAGGAAGATGGGCGTGCACAGCAGGATGGTCGCGGCCATGTCCAGGAAGGTGCCCAACACAAACAGGATGATGTTGATCAGCAGGAAGATCACCCACGGTGTGGTGGTGATTTGCGATAGCATCTGGCCTGTCAACTCCGCCACGCCATAGAGGCTGATGAGGTAACCGAAGGTGCTGGAGATGCCGATCAGCAGCAAGATGACGCCGGTGGTCTTGACCGCCTTGGAGGCCGCCTTGATGAAGTGCTCCCATTTGATGGAGCGGTAAACAAAGATCGTCAGCGCCAACGCATACAACACGGCAACGGCCGCAGACTCTGTCGCCGTGAACACACCCGACAAAATGCCGCCCAGGATGATGACCACGATCATCAGGCCCGGCAAGGCAGCCGCGAGTGAACGCGCGACGATGGACCAGCCGGGAAAGGTGCCTGCGGGGTAACCACGCTTCACGGCCACCAGGTAAGCGGCCGCCAGG
>NZ_JBFUAZ010000877.1:0-1266 GCF_056406035.1 Polaromonas sp. P1_E1_2
CGATTCCTCAACTTACCTTGGAGCCCTGCTATGAATCCCAGCAAACGCGTTTTTTCTCTTGCCCTTGCCGCAGCCGCCGTGCTGGGCGCCACCGGCGTCCATGCACAGACTGCGCTGGACGACATCATGAAAGCCAAAGAGATCAAGATCGCCATCCCGACCGACTTCCCGCCCTACGGCATGGTTGGCACTGACCTGAAACCCCAGGGCCTGGACGTGGAAATGGCCGGCTACATCGCGCAAAAACTCGGTGTGAAAATCGAGCTCGTGCCCGTCACCAGCGCCAACCGCATCGCTTATCTGCAAACCAAAAAGGCCGACCTGGTCATCTCCACACTGGGCAAAAACCCCGACCGCGAAAAAGTCATCGACTTCACGGTGGCCTACTCGCCCTTCTTCCAGGCGGTGTTCGGCCCCAAGAGCGTCAGCGTCAAGTCGTTTGCCGATCTTTCCGGCAAGAGCATCAGCGTCACGCGCGCCGCCCTGGAAGACCAGGAGCTGAGCAAGGTTGCACCCGCCGGCGCGGACATCAAGCGCTTTGAAGACAACAACACCACCGTGTCGGCCTACACCGCAGGCCAGGTGCAACTGATCGCCACCGGCGCGTCAGTGGCCGGCAACATGATGGCCAAGAACCCGCAACTGAACACCGAGTACAAACTGCTGCTCGCCGACAGCCCCAACTTCATCGGCGTGGCCAAAGGTGAAGACAAGCTGCGCCTGAAGGTCAATGAAGTCATTGCCGAAGCCAAGAAAAATGGCGACCTGGACAAGATCGCGATGAAATGGCTGGGTCGCCCTGCCGGCAATCTTCCCTGACCCCCGTTGCGGTTCGCTGCGCGTAACCGCCTCCCCCTTGCAGGGGGCGCCGCTTGTGGCCCGGCTAAGCCGGTTCCACTGCGGCTACTGGTAGGGAAGGCAATCGTCGTTCAACAGGAGAGCACCAGATGCGCGTTGAGTTGGATTTCATGGCCGTGTTGTCGCAATGGCCGCTGCTGGCCATTGGGGTTGCCTGGACGCTGGGCCTGACGGCGATCTCGTCGGTGCTGGGCATGTTCATGGGGATGGCGTTTGCCTGGGCGCGTGCCAGCGGGCCCACGTGGCTGCGCTGGGTGGTGGGTACGTATGTGGAATTGATCCGCAACACGCCCTTCATCGTTCAGCTGTTCTTCATCTTCTTCGGCCTGCCGGCTGCGGGCTTCAGGCTGTCGCCTGAGACGGCCTCGGTGCTGGCGATGGTGATCAACCTGTCTGCCTACGCCACCG
>NZ_JBFUAZ010000878.1:0-1252 GCF_056406035.1 Polaromonas sp. P1_E1_2
GCCCCTGACGCTTGAGGAGGCAACTCACCGCACATAGCGATACCTCAGCCATGCAGGGCGCTCGCCCGACTGCAGAAATTCCCTGATGGCCGTGAATGCACGGTCTTTACCCATGCACTCTTCAATGAGGTGAGGCCGTATCTCACCATGGGCGATCTTGGTCCGTACTTCCTCAGACGGCGAAACAGGCGCTACGTGATCCAGAGCGCGGTATTCGCTACCGTTTTCATCGAGAAAGATGAGACTGGCATATTCGCCGTACCACTCCACCGCAAAAAAGATATCTACCCATCGCCGTGCACCCAGAATGCGCTGCCACAGCGGGCGCGGGCCAGCATCCGCGCTGAGCGCCAGGCGCCCTTGCGGCAACCGCTCTGCAAGCGCTAATTGTTCAACGAGCRCTTTCAGCGACGACACTGTGGAATCCACCTCGTTCAACTCGATTTCCCATTCGGTGCAAGAAGTTACGTTCATACAAACCTGATATTTAAGATAAAGGCACAGCCGTGTTCATGCGCGCGTGCCATCGCTCCGCTCCGTCCATGCCACCAGAGCCCCAATCAAACCCATCGCGCCCACCAATCCCAAAATCACTCCACGCCCCTCCATCACCCCTGCAAACACCCCCACCAGCATCCCCGCCAGCGGCTGCGACAAATTGTTGAGCATCACAATCACGCCAGTGGTCTTGCCGAGGTCTCTCGGTGGAATGATCTTCTGACGCAGGCTGCGGATGTAGACGTTGAACATTTTGTCAAAGCCGATCACCAGCAAGAAACCGGCGATGTACATCCAGAAGTTGCCAGCCAGCCCCGTGAGCAGGCCGCCGGCCAACATCACGCTGTATGACACCAGGCCCAGGGTGCGCAAGGGCAGCACGGTGCGGGCGATGAACAGCAGGATGATGACGGTGGCAATAGCGCCGGCCGTTTGCAGCAACGCGTAATCGCCCGCAGAGCGCTGCAGCAGCCCGGTCACCATCGCAGCCGAGGTGGCGAGCGTCACGCCGATAACCAGGTTGACGCCGGCTGCCAGCGCAATCACTTTTTTCAGGCCCGGCAGGTGCAGCACCTGCGAAAACGCGGTGCGGATGGGCAGCAGCCAATGGTCCGGGGCGGTCTCGGGCGCGGCCAGCTCAACCGGGTTCTTCCGGTGCCACAAGGTCACGGCGCCGTCGGCCAGCAGAAAGAGCGCCGCGGTAGCTGCCACCACCGCGGGCCATGGCATCCAGCGCAACAGCACTGACGCCAGC
>NZ_JBFUAZ010000879.1:0-1770 GCF_056406035.1 Polaromonas sp. P1_E1_2
CCTCGAATGTGGCTGGCCGCATCACACTGGGCATTGGCGCCACAGCCTGCCTTTATTTCCTGCCGCAAATCCTGCGCTCATTGAGGCTGCGGTTTCCCAATCTGAGCGTGGTGGTCAGCACGGGCAACACGGCCGACTTCGTCAAGGCGGTGGAAGGCAACATGCTGGACCTGGCGCTGGTCACGCTGCCCGTCAAACGGCGCGCGCTGGCGGTGACACCGTTGTTCAACGACGAGTTTGTGGCCATCGCACCCAAGCGTGACGCCGCCATGCCCGCCAGGATCACCCCGGCCGTCCTGGCAAAGCGCGAGCTGGTGCTGTTCGAGCCGGCGGCCAACACCCGCGTGATCATCGACCAGTGGTTTCAGGATGCGGGCCACGCCCCCAAACCCATCATGGAACTGGGCAGCGTCGAAGCCATCAAGGAAATGGTGGCAGCGGGCCTGGGCTGCAGCATCCTGCCCGCAATGGCGGTCACCGGCCCAGGGCAGCATGCCGAACTCGTGGTCCACCCGTTGTACCCACGGCTGCAAAGGACGCTGGCCCTGATCGTGCGCAACGACAAACCGGTGAACAAGGCCCTGCACCAGGTGATTGCCGCCATTTCACAGCGGGCTGGCGCCGAGCCGCGCCAGCCGGGTTCCCGGCCTTCACCGCAAAACAACAAGCTGTAGCACGCCTGTCAAACAACTGTGCAAGGATGGGCGGATGCTCCCTCCGCCACTGAATAGCGCATCCGGCGGCGCCCGCGGTGGGCTTCTTCGGCGGCATCCATGGGCTGGAGCGCATCGGCACGCAGCTGGTTTTGCATTACATGCGGGCGTTGCTGTTTCGCCTGGAGTGGGACGATCTGCTGCACCGGCAACTCGAAAAGATCCGGCTGGTGTTCATGCCCATCGTGAATCCCGGCGGCATGTGGGCGCACAAGCGCGCCAACCCCCAGGGCGTGGACCTGATGCGCAACGCCCCCCACAAGGCCGACGCCCGTGTGCCTTTCCTGGCCGGCGGGCAAACCGTGAGCCCCCAGCTTCCCTGGTACTGCGGAAGGCCGGGCATGCCGATGGAAGTGGAAAGCGCGGCCGTATTGCAAGTGGTGCGGGAACAACTGGCCAGCCGGCCCTTCAGTCTGGCACTGGACTGCCATTCGGGCTACGGCTTTGAGGACAGCCTGTGGTTTCCGTACGCCAGGACGCGCCGGCTGATGCCGCACCTGCCGGAGATGTTTGCACTGCGGACCATGCTGGAGCAATCGCACCCGCACCACGCCTACAGCTTTGAGCCGCAAAGCAACCAGTACCTGCTGCACGGCGACCTTTGGGACCATGCCTATGATCGCGCCCCGGCGGAGAACATCTTTTTGCCGATGACGCTGGAGCTGGGCTCGTGGTTATGGATACGCAAGAACCCGCGCCAGCTGTTTTCGCGCCATGGAATTTTCAACCCCATCAAGGCCCACCGCACACGGCGTGTACTGCGCCGCCATGCAGACCTGCTGGATTTCCTGACACGCGCCGCATTCTCCGCACCGCGCTGGCTGCCTTCGGGCGACCAGCGCGTGCAGCTCGCACGGCTTGCCGCAGCGCACTGGCGCCCGCGCAGGGTGTTGTGACATGACCTGGGTGTTGCTCAGGGGCCTGACCCGCGAAGCGCGGCACTGGGGCGACTTTGCACCGCAGCTTGCCGCAACATTGCCTGCCGCCGAAGCAAGCCAGACTGTGGCGCTTGACCTTCCTGGCAACGGCGTCTTTCACCGCGGCACCTCACCGCGCT
>NZ_JBFUAZ010000880.1:0-1226 GCF_056406035.1 Polaromonas sp. P1_E1_2
GCAGCGCGGGAAGGTACATGTCGATGGCGAAAGGGCCGATGGCGGACAGCAAACCCAGCACCAGGGCTGCCCGGAAGAAACTTTTTGTCATGAATGAAATGAAGTCAAGCCGCTTTGTGTATCAGTAACAAGGTGGAAGGCCTTGCACCCAAACGGCACTGTTAAAACCGCCATTGAAAACGCACCAGGGCGGGGCGCAATGACGGTAAGAAATTATCTGCGGCTATTGTCGCTGACCTCGCTGTCTCTTGCTTGCACTGCGCCGGTAACCTGTCAGGCCTGACAGGGGCCGAAATGTAAGCGGGACACTGTGTTGATTCAAACTGTAATGAAGCCGCAATACGGGGTTTAACCTGAGGTCTTTGGACGAACAGGAGCGCACCCCGATGCATAGACGTGAATTTTCACAGGCCGCCGTGGCGGCGGGCGCGTTGGCCGCCTTTGGGCCTTTCATGACGGCCCGGCTTGCCCAGGCCGCAGCGCCTCTTGCTGCGGCCGGCTCGCCAGCGATGGGGACCAATCTTTCCGGCATGGAATGGGCAAAAACCGGCTTGCGGCGCAACACGAGTTCTGCAACCAACATCCATTTCACCGTGCCGCGCAAGGCCGACGTGGATTATCTCGCCGCCTGCGGCTTCACCAAAAACAGGCTGCCCATTCAATGGGAGCTGCTGCAGCCCATGCTGCATGACACAGTGGCCAACGCTGCGGCCAAAGCGGCGATCGGCAATCCGGGTGTCTTTCATGCTGCGTATGAAGCCTATATCACCGGTGTGCTGGACGCCCATGCGGCGGCGGGTATGAAGTGCATCATCGACAACCATAACTACGGGCGCTACCAGGATTTCAAATTTCAGGCCGACGGATCCGTACTCGGCCTGACGGTGCCGTCCGACCCGCTGCTGCGGCCCTACACCACCGATGCAAGCCAGGTGCAGGTGAGGATTTTTTCGCTGACCGCAGGCGCCACGCTCAAGCAGTCCCAGTTTGCGGATTTCTGGGCGCGTGCCGCCACGAAGTGGAAGAGCCACCCCGGCTTCGGCGGCTATGGCCTCATGAACGAACCGCACGACCTGCCCAAGCCGGGTGGCCTTATCGCCTCGGATGAAGAAACCGTGAAGGGTGGTGAAGACCTGGCGATCATGGCGGCGTATTCGCAGGCTGCCATCAATGCGATCCGGGCCATAGACCCCATCAACCCCATTTATGTGGGCGGCAACCAGTAC
>NZ_JBFUAZ010000881.1:0-1226 GCF_056406035.1 Polaromonas sp. P1_E1_2
CGTAATTCCCTTCAGAACTATGTTCTGTGCCAGCTGAACACGAATGACATTTCTATCTGGATGGTTTTGTATGGACAACATGGGTTGGGAGGGTGCGGAACTGACACGTTTGTGCGGTCCAAATACAGAGAAAGTTGACCTCGGTCAAGGGTGAAACCTGAATCAATTCCTATGATAACCCGACGATGCAAATGACCCTCGTGCATGCCAATGGACAGCCAGGCCTGCTCAATTTTTACCCAAGTCAAACGAAGAGACATTTCAAATGACAAAAGACACCCAATCCGGAGAGCAGACAGATGGATTTCACCTGCTGATCGACGCGCTCAAGCTCAACGGCATTGACACGATCTTCGGCTTGCCCGGCATTCCCATCACTGACCTGACGCGCAAGGCGCAGGCTGAGGGCATCCGCATGATTTCGTTCCGCCACGAGCAGCATGCCGGTAATGCCGCCGCGGCTGCCGGCTTCCTGACGCAAAAGCCCGGCATTTGCCTGACGGTGTCGGCGCCCGGTTTCCTCAACGGGCTCACAGCATTGGCGAACGCAACGACCAACTGCTTCCCGATGATCCTGATCAGCGGCTCAAGCGAGCGCGAGATTGTGGATCTTCAGCAGGGCGACTACGAAGAAATGGACCAGCTGGCAATTGCCAAGCCATTGTGCAAAGCAGCATTTCGCGTCCTCCACGCCGAAGACATTGGCGTCGGTATCGCGCGCGCCATCCGCTCGGCGCTGTCCGGCCGCCCTGGCGGTGTCTACCTCGACCTGCCGGCCAAACTGTTCGGGCAGACCATGGATGCTGCAGCCGGCAAAAAGTCGCTCATCGAAGTTGTGGACCCCGCTCCCCGCCAGATCCCGGCGCCCGATTCGGTCAAACGCGCGCTCGACCTGCTCAAAGGTGCCAAACGGCCGCTGATCGTGCTGGGCAAAGGCGCAGCCTACGCACAGTGCGACGCCGAAATCCGTGCCCTGATCGAAAAAACCGGCATTCCCTACCTGCCCATGTCGATGGCCAAAGGCCTGCTACCCGATACGCACGCCCAGTCGGCATCCGCCACCCGTTCCCATGTACTGGCAGAAGCCGACGTGGTGATGCTGGTCGGCGCGCGCCTGAACTGGCTGCTGTCGCACGGCAAAGGCAAGACCTGGGGCGGCCCGAACGCCGACACCCGGCAGTTCATCCAGATCGACATCTCGCCGACCGAGATGGACAGCAACGTAC
>NZ_JBFUAZ010000882.1:0-1224 GCF_056406035.1 Polaromonas sp. P1_E1_2
GCCGCCTCCTGCTGTTGTGGGTCCGTGTCGATTGACATGTTAGGTAGCAAGATGCCCTCCCACTCTGAGAAGAGCCAAAACAAAGAGTGCGACTAGAACAGCAACAGCGGGAGCCCATAGCCAAACCGGCATGCGCCAGAAGTTTTTTCGGTCTCTGGAAGCAAAGCGCTGCCACCACGGAATCTCCCGATGCAAGCTTGCATGCTCGAAATTGGCATTGAGATTGCGAGAAAGCTCCTCCAACTCGCGTGCTTTCTCGAGCGCTTCCTGGCGTGATGGATCGTGCTTCATTTCTACTGTTTAACGTAATGTATACCGCAAGGTCTGCGGTATAACCTGGCTACTGAAAATCCAGCCAGGTGCTTGTTGTTCAAAGACTTATTGTTCATTTTGAGCTTCGTTCAGGTCGATAAAAAAAGGCCAAACCCCGCAAACGAATTCTAGGCGGACAGTCTTCTTTTCCTCAATGCAGTGATCACATACAACCAGGGCAGCAGCCACATKGCAAAAAAAACATGAATGCCCGTGGGATTGGGTCATGGTCTTTTCCTTCTGCTACGGAACGCAAAGATTATGAACGGTGGGAAGATAATGCCTCCCAACACGAATGTGGCCAGTTCATTTTCAAGCTTGGCGAGCGCTGGCCCGAGGCAAGAGCGCGCTGGATCTGTGACGAGATATGTAATGGCGACCCTCTGACCGGCACTCGCGCCACAAGCCGATCCAGCCCCGGTGAAGCGTTGGCCTCCGGCAGAAAAGGTGTACTCAGTAAGGCAATGGTTTCGAGGGTCGGTGCGAATGACGATGCCAGTAGCGTACGCGCCACCTCGAACCAGGCGTAAATATCCTAACCAGCCATTGTTATTGAGCATGGCTGCGGTGAATGCGGCAAGAAATGCGACGGTTCCGAGGCTGCCTAAAAACCACATGATAGTAAAACGCTTCAGGCCGACTGAGGCTGCCATGATTTTGCGTCGCCTAACGTCCGCGCTGACCCGGCGCACAACCCGCGCGGCGCAGCCGCAACCTGCAGTTATGTTTCCGTGTCGAGCGACATGTAAGGCCCACGCCCACGGTTTTCATCAACTCTCCTTCCTCGAACGCCAGGTACGCAAGGAAATTGGCTCACCACTCACTGGATCCATGACCATCACCGAGTTGCGCGCCGCATCAACATAGAAGATGTGCCACATCTCAAAACGTTCTGGGCGATTCGCGTACACC
>NZ_JBFUAZ010000883.1:0-1211 GCF_056406035.1 Polaromonas sp. P1_E1_2
AGCGAAGCCCTCGACTTTCTTCACGCTGGCGATCAGTGTGAGGTCAGCCGCACCCGGCGCATGCGCAGGGGCCAGCACGCTGCGCAACTCGACACCCGGAAAATCATTGGCGATCAGGAGGTACCGCTCAAGCACGGGGCCCTGAATGGGCCGCGACGCCCTGATCTTCTCGCCGATGGCTGCGAGCTGCTCCTTCACATGGGCACTGACATCGTCCCCCGCCCGAATGTTCACCTTGTCGATGTAGCCCTCAACCACACGCAGGGTGAGCGTACCGTCGGCGAGAGACTGCGGCGGCACCACCACCAATGACAGGATGTAGCCTGCGTTACGGTACATCGCGGTGAGCGAAGACGCGAGTTGCAGAATCTCGCTGCCGGAAATCTCCCGTCCGGTATAGCTGTCCGCATTCGCCTGAAGGACGCCACCGGGCAGTACGGTGCTGCTTTCAATATCAATGCGCCTGAGCGTGACCCTGATGGCCCTGAGTGATTCAGGCAAAGGCCCTGTTGGCTCGGTCCTGATTTCCGGAGGTGCCGCTGAGGCGCCGGGCTCGGGCTGGAAGTCAAAACGCTCGCGAACCCGGCCGGGGTCAATGGTGGATGGGGCCTGCTGCGCCAGCGCAGTTGTCGAAATGACCATGAGCACAGAAAAAGCACCAGTCCACATGCTGTGCACGCCCACATGATCGATACGCTTCATCGCCAGCCCCGTTGAAAATCAAGGTTTCCGAAGTGCCTGCAGGTGTTGTGATTCGACACTTGCSGGYWGTATTTTTTGTGAACTAATTCACGGTAACCAATTGTGAAACCTGATACAAGGGAGAAAAAGTGATTAATTACCAACGGTCTTATGTAATSATTTCGCCCCARTTTTTRCCAAAAGGGCTTTTCTGCCCACATTACGCGGCCCTATTGGTTACATTTAGCGTCAGGAATACATACATTCAGTTACCTTTGACTTACTGAAAATCTTTCTTGCCGGTGAAGAATTCCCCAGGAAATCCAGGTGCGTTGTGTAAAGTTTTGCCGCAGGTCCCCGATACCGCGCACGGATGGCATTGCCGGAACGGCAAGCGCCGCCATTCGGACCGTCGAACGGCGATGACAACAGATCACAGCGGCAATGACTCCCGGTCTATTTGCGGATCGCCAACGCCTGCTTGGCCCTGGCCACCTTGGCGCCTTGCGCTATAAGCTGAAGAGCAACAC
>NZ_JBFUAZ010000884.1:0-1201 GCF_056406035.1 Polaromonas sp. P1_E1_2
CGGGCGGCCCCCTCGGGGGGCAGCGCATTACACGAAGTGAAAAGCGTGGGGGCCCATCAAGCAAGACGGAGATTCTTGCCTTCAACAATCACCTTCGAACCCACTGCCACGGCGCTGGAAAGCTCCATGTTGCGCACGGTGCCATCGTCCATACGCACGCGCACTTCGTACACGGTGACCTTCTTCATGTTTTTCTCGATCTGGTTGCCGGCAAATGCGCCGCCGGCAACACCCAGCACGGTCATGGCGGTTTTGCCATTGCCGCCACCCATCTGGTTACCGACAAGGCCGCCGACAACGCCGCCGGCCACCGTGCCAAGTCCGATGGTGGTGTTACCCACATCCACGCCATTCACTTTGCCCTGGCGTTGAACAGGGGTCACAGCTTCGACGGTGCCGCAGCTTGCGCAGACATTGGCGCGCGGCGCGGCTTGCGCGACCACGACCGGGCTGGTGTGCGGCTTGGCGGGCTGCGTGTGTTTGGACGTGTCCGCCGCCAGCTTGGAAGTTTGCGCAGGTTCATTGGCGGCAGCCGATCCACCCGGCTGCGCGTCGGACCGGTTGACGACCAGCGCGGCGGCCAGCGCCATGACGGTCACGCCGAGCACGGCAACGATGGCGACAAGCGCCTTGCTGTGCTGCAGGCGTTGCGAGAAGCCCGGCTGCGAGGCAGGCTGGGGTTGAACGGCGGGTTGATTAACTTGGTTGTTGGTGTCCATGATGGAACTCCTGTGTGTGAGCCCCGGTTGTAACAACACCGACGGATACATCCTGTAGGACGAAGTGACATTCGTAAGGAAAGCTTTCCGCGTTCAGGTGAAAGTGTGCGCTTTTGCGCACTTCAGCACGTGTTCACACCGCCCTCATACAGCCTTCACCCAGGCTTTACACGTATTTTTAGACGCCCCCATGAGGATGGGTCGGGTCCACCCACAGCACCGTGTCTGGCTTCTCCACAGGATCGATATCGAGGTTGATGGCAACCGCTTCGCCATCACTGCGGCACAGAACGCACTCCAGCACCTCGGTCGGGCTGGCGTTGATTTCCTGGTGCGGCACATAAGGCGGCACATAGATGAAGTCGCCCGGACCCGCCTCGGCGRTGAATTCAAGACGCTCGCCCCAACGCACGCGAGCCTTGCCCCGGATGACATAGATCACACTTTCCAGATGACCATGATGATGGGCGCCGGTCTTGGCG
>NZ_JBFUAZ010000885.1:0-1193 GCF_056406035.1 Polaromonas sp. P1_E1_2
GGCCTTGCAGAAACCAGCGGCCTGAACGGGTCGCCGTGACCAGGTCCTGCAGGTAGTTCAGCAGCGGCTCCGACGCGTGAACCTGCGCCACCATCTGCTGCAGCTCCAGCAGGTCGTGCGGTGCCAGCAGGGCTGGCAGCTTTTCGACCATGTCGCGGCGGTCGGCGCCGCGCAGCAATTCGCGTTCGGCGGCGCGGTCAGGGTAGCCTAGCGAAATCCGCATGTGAAAGCGATCCAGCTGGGACTCGGGCAGGGCGTAGGTGCCGAGCTGGTCGTGCGGATTCTGCGTGGCGATCACAAAAAACGGCAGGGGCAGGGGCCGGGTTTCGCCCTCGACCGTGACCTGCTTTTCCTCCATGGCTTCGAGCAGGGCGCTTTGGGTTTTCGGGCTGGCCCGGTTGATTTCATCGGCCAGCAGGACCTGCGCGAAAACCGGCCCGGGGTGAAACACAAAACTTTCTTTCTGGCGTTCGTAAATCGACACACCCGACAAATCGCTGGGCATCAGGTCGGCAGTGAACTGCACCCGCGAAAACTGCAGCCCGAATGAGCGTGACAGCGCATGGGCCAGCGTGGTTTTTCCGACGCCCGGAACGTCTTCAATCAGCAGGTGGCCGCCGGCCAGCAGGCAGGCCACGCAGTCCTGTACCTGCGCCGGTTTTCCGACGATGACCGTGTTAAGCTGATCAAGAAGTGCCTGGAGTTTTTCTGTGACTTTCATGGTGCCAACCATACCGTAATTTTTTACAAATTATTTCCCCCATGAACGCGACTGGTTATTTCACGCACGCAGATTGCCGCAAGCATGAGATGGGCCCCGGCCACCCGGAATGTCCGGAGCGGCTCGACGCCATTGACGACTGGTTGCTGGCGACCGGCGTCAAGGACGCCCTGGACGCGCGCGAGGCCCCCCTGGCAGCGCTGGGCGACATTGAGTTGGCGCACGACCGCATGATGGTGGCGGCGATCCGCGGCCTGAGCGACAGCCTGGTCGATGACATCAGGGCCGGCGGGCCGGCCTATGCGCAGATTGACCCCGATACCGCGCTCAATGCGCACACCTGGAACGCCGCCTTGCGTGCGACCGGCGCCGTGCTGGCGGCCACCGACGCAGTGATGTCCGGCGAGCTTGAGAACGCGTTTTGCGCGGTGCGCCCGCCGGGCCACCACGCCTGCCACAACCGGTCCATGGG
>NZ_JBFUAZ010000886.1:0-1188 GCF_056406035.1 Polaromonas sp. P1_E1_2
GTCAATGCCTGAGAGACCGCCCACCGTGGTGCCCTGGAATTGCAACCGGTGTGGAATGCGGGATTCACCGATCAGGCGCAGACGTGTGTGGACCGGCTGCGTGGCCGCTGCTGCCGGCTGCGGTGCCTTGCCGCCGGCCAGGCCCAGCACTGCGGCTGCGCCGGCTCCGAGGACCAGCCGGCGCCTGGAGGGTGCTGTGACATAGGGGTTCATGCAGCCAAGTCTAGCGGCCGCACCTGTGGGAAATGTGACAGGGCAGGGCTGCGCTTACTGCAGCACGGTCTGCCGCACCGCCTGCTCCCAGCGCGCCATCAGCTCAGCGGCCCGGTCCGCGCCCAGCGTAGGCAAAAACTTGCGCTCGGCGCGCCACATGCCGGACAACTCGTCGGTGCTGCTGTAGACGCCGCTGGAAAGTCCTGCCAGGTAGGCGGCGCCCAGAGCGGTGGTTTCAATGACCGCCGGGCGGATCACCGGTATGCCCAGCAGGTCGGCCTGGAATTGCATCAGCAGGTCGTTGACGCAGGCGCCGCCGTCTACGCGCAATTCCGCAACAGGTGCGGCGCCAGCACTCACCGCGTCGCGGCTCATGGCCTGCAGCAGGGCGGCGCTTTGGTAGGCGATGCTTTCGAGTGCGGCGCGCGCGATATGGGCGACGGTGGTGCCGCGCGTGAGGCCGGTGATGGTGCCCCGCGCATCCGGTTTCCAGTAGGGTGCACCCAGGCCGGTGAAGGCCGGCACCATCATCACGCCGCCTGAGTCAGGCACGCTTTCGGCCAGCGCCTGCACTTCGGCGCTGCCCTTGATGGCGTGCAGGCCGTCGCGCAGCCACTGCACCACGGCGCCGCCAACAAACACGCTGCCTTCGGTGGCGAACTGCGTTTGGGTTGTTGCCTGGGCTGCGCTGGTGGTCAGCAGGCCATTGTGTGAGGTTTGAAACTGGCTGCCCGTGTGCATCAACATGAAGCAGCCGGTGCCATAGGTGTTTTTTGCCATGCCGGCCTTGAAGCAGGCCTGGCCGAACAGCGCGCTTTGCTGGTCACCGGCGACGCCTCCGATGGGGATGTCATGGCCCAGCAGATCGGGGCGCACCTCGCCGTAATGCGCGCTCGAAGGTAATACCTTGGGCATCAGCGAAGCCGGGATGCCCAGCAGCTCAAGCAGCTCGTCGTCCCACTGATTGGTGTGCAC
>NZ_JBFUAZ010000887.1:0-1187 GCF_056406035.1 Polaromonas sp. P1_E1_2
CACTCAGCGGCATGGCGGGAATGGGCTGCGGAAGAGGTTGTGAAATGGCTGGCGTAGGCGATGGCGTCCCCAGTGCTCCCGGCATCTGTGGTGCAGGCGTGATGCCGCCGGCTGGCGCGAGACGGCCTCCCAGTCCGTTGGGCAGACTCAAACCGCCCACTGGGTCACCCAGAATCTGCCGGTCGCGCAGTGTCAGCGCCGTTCCCGAGAACACGCTGGCCCGGTCCAGGCCGAGATTGGCGTAGTTGCGCACGATGCGTGGCGTGATGGCGAGCACGATTTCAGAGCGCGACTTGGTGGTGCTCGAGTTGCCGAACAAGCGTCCGACCATGGGCAAGTGCCCCAGGCCCGGAATCTTGTCGGCGGTGTTGCGCTCCTCGTCGGTGATCAGGCCGCCCAGGACCTGCGTCTCCCCATCGGCCAGACGCAGAAAGGTGCTGGCGTTGCGCGTACCGATCTGGTACGAGCGGCTGCCCTGCGGGTCGGTGAATTCACGCGCGATGTTGCTGACCTCGAGGTTGATCTTGATGCCCACGTCGTTGCTGGCGTAGACCTGCGGTTCGAACTCGAGCTTGAGGCCGACGTCCTGGTAGGTGATGGTGCCGGTGACAACGGAGGAGCCGCCGTTGACCGGCGTGACGTTGTTGATGATGGTGGGCACGCGGTCGCCGATCATAATCTTGGCTTTTTCGCGGTTGCGCGCCCGGATGCGCGGGCTGGCCAGGATGCGGGTTTCGGTGTCCTGTAGCTTGAAGTTGAGCGTGCCCGAAATCGGGGAGACCGTGAGGCCGCCCACGCCCAGTTGCCTGAGCTGGCCGATGGTGAGGCTGCTGACGGTCCCGCCCGGCGTGGTCGCGCCGCCGCTGGGTGTGCCGATGGTGATGGCGCTGGGTGGGGAGACGCCCAGGTTGCTGTTGCGGCCCTCCGAGATCTCCAGCACTTCCACTTCGAGCATGACCTCCGGGTCGGRCTCGTCGTGCAGGGCAATCAATTTTTCGGCGATGCGCAGGGTTTCAGGCGTGTCGCGTATGACCAGCAGGCCGCTGCGCTCGTCGGCTGAAACGTCTTTCAGCTTGAGCATGGTCTTGAGCATGCCGGCCAGGTATTTGAGGTCACTGTTGGTGACGCGGAAGGAACGCACGGTCAGTTCCTGGTACTCCGACTACTTGCTTGCCGTCGCCGGATAC
>NZ_JBFUAZ010000888.1:0-1183 GCF_056406035.1 Polaromonas sp. P1_E1_2
GCACGCCAGAGCCACTGCTTCTTGCCATTGATGGCCACCACACATTCGTCGAGATGCCATTTGTCGCCAGCGCGTTGCATGAAAAATGCAGTGGATAGGGTTGCCTCGTCCAAAGTCTGATCCATGCAACAAACCGGCCGCAGCTCAGCCATGACCGAACGCGATACAGAACGTCCGCGGGGCTGGTGTGGCGGGAATGTGTCCATTACGGCCGCGAGCGAGACGGTAAGCGGCAAGCTAGGCCGTCAGTCAGCGTGGCTCATTGGCATAAGCGCATCTCACCTTGCGCCCCGCGCCGATCTTCACTTCGAGGTCACAAACCAGTTGTTGAAATTGAAGTTCTTTCCCCCCGGGGACGAGGTAATCTCGACGCCGTATTGGACGCTACCGACTTTTATGTCGCCAAAGTACCCCTTCGACTTGATCCACTGCAGGATACTCTTGATGTCCACTGTCCCGCTGTTGGTCCGCGAAGTGCGCAGCAGTGAGATGACCTTGTGACCATCGGGCCCTTCACCTTCAAACACGTTCCAAGTCGCTCCGTCTACATTGACATTGCTGTAGACCGGAATGGCCGCCCCGGAAGGGGCATAATGATATGAAATGGGCTTAACGTTGCCGCTCCCGTCCGAGTTTCCGGTGTAGTTTGTCCAGAGCATTATCTCATGCTTGTTTGAGCTGTCCCAGATATCGTAGGCGACATCCCAGGCGCCGCCAGTGGGAACTTCCTGATTGAAGCTCGAGCTCAGAGTGTTGATTGAACTGAGCGGTTTCCCGATATTGAAAGCCACGTGCGGGTAGCTCTTGATGCCAGGAGTATTAGGCTGGTCCGACCACACGCTCCACCGGTTGACTCCACTCACCGAAATCGTCTGAGGCCCAGGGCGCGGGCCCCATACGTCGTTGTTCCAAGAGTAGCCATCGCGTGAAAAGCTTCCGTATGGAGCGTCCGAACTCCAAATCGGAGCCTGTGCCGATACAAGCGCGRCAGATGATAATGACCCGGCTCCATTCGCGGCCTGCCTAAATAGATCATGATCCTCCTGTGTCCGGACGTCCGCACTGATGAAAGGGGCATTCGCCTTGCTGGCGATGGCGCTCACCCGACGTTTGAGCACCAGGAAACCGAGATCCTCAATAAGCCCAGCGCGGCGCTTGGCGAAGGTGTCAGGCGCGGCGTCAT
>NZ_JBFUAZ010000889.1:0-1174 GCF_056406035.1 Polaromonas sp. P1_E1_2
CGCCCGACTCTCTCGATGCAGAGACGAGT
Organism: Polaromonas sp. P1_E1_2; assembly: GCF_056406035.1. NCBI lineage: Bacteria > Pseudomonadati > Pseudomonadota > Betaproteobacteria > Burkholderiales > Comamonadaceae > Polaromonas > Polaromonas sp. P1_E1_2. Next base: position 30 of record NZ_JBFUAZ010000889.1, read on the forward strand.
CCGACACCGCTCTCGAGCCTGGCAAATCCGGAACGAGCCGCCATGGATGTGAACGAATGCTCATTTCCGTTGGCCYCAGACCACTGGCCTGTGGAATAAACCGCCGACCCCTTCTTTAGTTGTCAGGCGCATCCGCGCAATGCGTCTCATCTCGTTAGAGTCGCCTTACTAAAAACAAAGAGGAGTTGTCTGGATGAATGCGCTGCACAGGAAAAAACTTGGCATTGAAGATGGCCACCGGATCGTCCAGAGGGACATCAAGGTGGAAGCCAGTGAAACCCACGTGACGTCGGTGTACTGGTATGACGAAATTGACGGGCAGGGAGATTTTGTGCGCGGCCATGTGCTCAGGGAAACCAACTTCATCCAGAAAGACAGGCAACCCGAACCCGCCAAGGCAGCAGAAGCCGCGCGCAATCGCGGTGAGGATCACCCGGATGATTTGTCGGCCAACTCGCTACGGGCACACATCCGTGAGCGCATGTGGCTTCACAACGTGCTGCCTCACGGCCGGCGCCGATACGCCATCTAGCGAGTATCAATACCGGCCGCAGCCCTTTGCAGTCGGGCGCGAACAGCTATATTTTTCATAGCATTCGGCGACCCGGCATTGCACCGGGACGCTGCATCATCACTCGCCCCTGTTTCGCATCCAGTCGGCCGTCTGGAAAAACGACGCATTGAGCCGCATGCGCAGCGCTTCATCGACACCGGTTTCACGCATGGCCTGGTCCATGCACGCCAGCCACTGGTCACGCTCGGCAATGCCGATCGAGCCGCCGCCGGTTTGTTGCGGCATGTGGCGCATGCGCAGGCGCGGATGGCCGAAGCGGTCGGTGTAGTACTGCGGCCCGCCCAGCCAGCCGCATAAAAACCAGAAGAGGCGCTGGCGGGCGTTGTCCAGGGTGCTGCYGTGCGCGGCGCGCAGGGCTGTGTAGCCGGACTCCAGGTCCATCAGGTCGTAGAAGCGCTCGACCAATGCCTTGACGCGCTCTTCGCCGCCTATCCAGGCGTAGGGAGTTTCGAAGGGAGGGTTTCCTGGGGGCTTTTCTTCTATCTGCATTTTGGGATTATCGAATGTTGGGGTTTGGGGTTGGTTGAGAGGGGCTTTTTTGGGTTGCTGCTGATTCGATGGGGTGTGGTCG
>NZ_JBFUAZ010000890.1:0-1169 GCF_056406035.1 Polaromonas sp. P1_E1_2
CCTCGCACCCGCCGGCCTGCCCAAGGACGTGACCGCCAAACTCAGCGATGCCTTCAGGCAAGTCATGGCCAGCCCGGACATCCGCAACCGCATGGTCACGCAAGGGGCCGACCCTGCCTTCATGGGCAGTGACGAATTCGCCCAGTTCCTGGCCACTGAAATGCCGCGCTGGGCCCAGGCGGTCAAGGCTTCCGGTGCAAAGCTGGACTAACCAGCTCCCCGCGCGGCAAACCGCGGGCATCTGCCGCGGGCCGCGTCACTCCCCGTTCTGGTGCGGGCAGCCCCAAAAACCCGCAAACCGGGCCTTTTGGCACGCCAGATAGGTGCACATAGCTTGTATACCAGTTGATTGAACCAGTTTGGCGGCTGGCACGGGATATGCACTGTCTGGTGCATGGCCACCGCCTCCGACATTTCCAACCGCATCATTGAAGCCGTGATGGCGCAAAAGCTTGCGCCCGGCGCGCGCCTGGGCGAGCAGCAGCTGGCCATGTTGTTTGACTGCAGCCGCACCATCGTGCGTGAGGCCCTGACCCGGCTGGCGGTGCGCGGCATCGTTACCGTCAGCAGCCGGCGTGGCTGGTACGTCATCGAGCCTTCGCAGGAAGAGGCGCGCGAAGCCTTCGAGGCGCGCCGCGTGATCGAGATGGGCCTGATCCGCTGTACCGGTGACGTCAGCAAGGCTGCCATCAAGCAGCTCAAAAGCCACCTCACCCGCGAGAAAGCCGCCGTCAAGGGCGACGACGTGGGCCTGCGCAGTTTTTTGCTGGGCGACTTTCATGTGTGCCTGGCCGAATGCCTGGGCAACAGCCTGTTGGCCGATACCCTGCGCGACTTCACCGCGCGCACCACACTCATTGCCATGCTCTACCAGTCGTCGCACGACGCGGCGCAATCCTGCGAAGAGCATGTGCAGATCGTGCAGGCGCTTGAAAAGGGCGACCTGGCCAAGGCTGAAAAGCTCATGCAAGCCCATATCGGCAGCGTGCAGGCCGCGCTCAAGCTGCAGGTCGGCGCCGGCGACCCGCTGTCGCATCTGCGCAGTGCATTAAGTCCACTGGATGCGCAGAGCCCCAGCAACAAGGCGGCGTCCTCGCCGCCCTCCCGTGTTCGCAAGCCCGGCCGTGCTTCGGCCAAACCCACTGACGATTCCTCAACTTACCTTGGAG
>NZ_JBFUAZ010000891.1:0-1164 GCF_056406035.1 Polaromonas sp. P1_E1_2
CTTCCCCCCGGCTTGGTCTTGATATTGATTTGAGTGCAGGCGAGGGGGCGGACCTGGCCCCGTTTCCATCAATCGATGCAGGTGCGCAGCCGCCGCAATCCGCTGCCAACAATCTCATCGAGTTTGACCTCGACTTTCCGGATTCTTCGGGGCCGACGCAGAAAACTTGAGCGAAGTTTGAGCCTGGCTCGCCGGGAATCCCGGGTTTACGCGCACTTGATCAGGCTGCGCGTGTCACATCAGCGCCGTACTTGCAAGGCCCCCGGGTTGACGATATTGGTGGGCGTGCCCTTGATGAAGTTGACGACGTTGTCAAACGCCGCGCCAAAGTACAGCTCATAGCTGTCCTGTTCAACATAGCCAATATGCGGCGTGCAAATGCAGTTTTCCAGGCGGAGCAGCGCATGGCCTTGCAGGATGGGCTCCGACTCAAAAACATCGATGGCCGCCAGGCCGGGCCGCCCGCGATTGAGGGAGGCGATCAATGCTTCCGGTTCGATCAGCTCCGCCCTTGACGTATTCACCAGCAGGGACGTGGTTTTCATGCGCGACAGGTCTTCCAGCGTGACGATACCGCGTGTCTCTGCGTTGAGCCGCAGGTGAAGGCTCAGTACATCGCTTTGCTCAAAGAATTCGGCTTTGCTGGCCGCGACTTCAAAGCCATCGGCCTGTGCCCGCTCCAGTGATGCGTCGCGGCCCCATATCACGACACGCATACCAAAGGCCCTGCCGTAGCCAGCCACAATTTGCCCGATCTTCCCGTAGCTCCATACCCCCAATGTCTTGCCCTTGAGGACGGAGCCAATGCCGAAGTTGGGTGGCATCGAAGCTGACTTGAGCCCTGCCTGCTGCCAGGCGCCATGCTTCAAGTGGGCTACATAGTGCGGAATGCGGCGCATGGCGGTCATTACCAGTGCCCAGGTCAGCTCCGCGGGTGCCGTAGGAGACCCAATGCCCTCGGCAACCGCGATGCCGCGTTCTGTGCAAGCCGCGACATCTATATGGCTTCCGACACGGCCTGTCTGGGCAATCAGCTTGAGTTTGGGCAGCTTTTCAATAACTTGCCGGTTGAGCTGGGTTCTCTCCCGGATCAGGACGATGACATCGGCATCCTTGAGGCGGACGGACAGCTGGCCGATGCCTTTAACGGTGTTGGTATAGACC
>NZ_JBFUAZ010000892.1:0-1156 GCF_056406035.1 Polaromonas sp. P1_E1_2
CGTCCAGCCCCTTGCCGAGGATCATTTCGGTGGAGCGCCCGCCGATGTCCACCACCAACCGGCGTTCATCGGACTGGGGCAGGAGGTGGGCAACACCCTGATAAATCAGGCGGGCTTCTTCGCGGCCCGGGATGACGTCAATGGCAAAGCCGAGGATTTTGTGGGCGCGTGCGAGGAACTCTTCGCGGTTGCGCGCTTCACGCAGGGTCTGCGTGGCGACGGCGCGAACCTGGTACTTCTTGAAGCCGGCCAGCCGTTCACCGAAGCGCGCCAGGCAGTCCCAGCCGCGCTGCATGGCTTCCGGGGTCAGGTTGCGGTCGGCATCCAGCCCGTTGCCCTGGCGAACGGTTTCCTTGAGGTATTCGGTGCGGTGAATCTGGCCGGCATCAAAGCGGCCGATTTCCAGCCGAAAGCTGTTGGACCCGAGGTCTACAGCGGCGAGCAGCGTTCCATTTTGCATACCTGAGTTTAAGCTCCCAACATAGCCATCGCGCGGGACTCTCATCAGCATTTCTGGGTGCCTAGCCGATCAACCGGCCGTCGACGGTCATCATGCTTTGCGTGACGTAGGTGCCGCTTCTGCGCTGGGGATTGAAGCTGATGCTGAATCCGCCGACATCGAACTTTGTGCGGCGCTGAAAGGCGGCGAGAACGCTCTGGCGGTTCAGGGCGCCGTCGACGTCATTGAGCACTTCGTARGTGTAGCGTGCTGCAATGAATCCTGCCAGGCTCAGGGGTGTGGGCGGTTCGTCAAAGAGGCGCGAAAGCGTTTCACGGTAGCTTCTGACCACCGGAAGGCTGGCATTGACCAGGGGCACGGGCTGGGTGGCTATGACCGGGGTATTGCGCGCAGCGCCCATCTGCAGCATGGTTTGCAGGTTCACATCGGCCAACGCCACGACATAGCGCTGGCGGGCCTGCTTTTCCAGGCCCTGGGTGAATTCGGCGAGCTCCGGCGTTCCGCCCACAAAAAGCAGCACTGCGGGTGTACGGGGCGTGAGTTTCTGGCCCAGCGCGCGCAGGTCGTCTGTTGCCTTGAAGGGCTGCAGCTTCAGTTGCATGTCCAGGGCAATGCGCTCGACATCCGCGTGATAGGCAGCGTGATCCTGTGCTGTGGCGTAAATCGCACCCAGCTCCTTGAGGCCCATGGTTGAAA
>NZ_JBFUAZ010000893.1:0-1153 GCF_056406035.1 Polaromonas sp. P1_E1_2
GGTTGAGGGGCTGCGCACGGGCACACCGATCTCGCTGAGCCCCAGCCCGACCGGACCCAACGCCACCGCGCCAGCCGCAAGCCTTTCGCCGGCCACCGGAAAAATGGGTTACGGCAACATCAATATTGCCCTTGCGCTGGCCAAGACTTCGCTGGCCAAACAAGGCATCACCAGCCCTACGCCTTCACAGCTCTCGGCCACACTGGGCGGCTTGCTGTCCCAGAAGGCCGACGGCATTGGCTGGGGCCAGATTGCCAACAGCATGGGCGTGAAACTGGGCGCCGTCGTGAGCGCTTCGCATACCTCCAAAAGTGGCAAGAAAGCCAATGACAGCGTCCATGCCGTTCATGCCAGCAATGTCGCCACGGCTCACGCCTCCAGCAAAGGCCTGGGCGCCGGAAAAGAGTCCGGTAAAAGCGGCAGCAACGGCAATGGCGGCCAGGGTGGAGGCAATGGAGGCGGCCACGGCGGTGGTAATGGCGGAGGCAACGGTGGCGGAAATGGTGGAAAGTAACGCGCGCATCTGTTCAACCGCGTGCCGCTAAACCACAAGCACCTGCGCAAGGCAGCTGCATCGCTATCGATTTAATAGCTGCTTGCGCTCGCCCTGTCTGGCCTGCGGGCTCTTTTCCCGTAAGAACAGCAGCAACCCCCTCAACGTTTGCCCAATGTTCGCGCAGGCCGGGGCGCATGCCAGATGGGCCCGATGCGGGCCCCCGCTTTCGCGTCACTGAAGTCCAGTTGCGCGGGCATCGCGCCATGCTGGATTCGCGTCATGCCAACACCTTTCTTCGCTGGCCAAAATCATCAATCTGTTACATCAAGAAACATTTAGCAGGAATTGACGTTTGCCAGGTGCAAATCCAGTGCAGGCTTCCCGGCGCTGCCAGCGTCTTCGAGTAAAAATCCCAACCACGGCCAGTTCTCGCCTGTAGCGTCCACGTTGAATACTCACGAAGCACATCATTTTGGCCGCGTTTTCATGAAAAAATTCCGCTTTTAAAGAGCCCTCGGCTTGACTTGCGGACGCCAGTCGTCGACATTGTTAACACTTTGTAACACGCGGTGTTAGCCAAAGACAGAGCGCAAAAATACCTCTTGTCAGACAGCTGGCGCCACAACGCGATGCGGGCACCTTATGAAACTTCAACAG
>NZ_JBFUAZ010000894.1:0-1152 GCF_056406035.1 Polaromonas sp. P1_E1_2
TCGCTCACTTCGTGTAGCTTCCTGCCCCCCGAGGGGGCCGCCCGCCTGCGGTCTGGCAAAGCCAGTCCCGCGGCTCATACTGGATTGAAGATCCAGGGCGCAACCAGTGGGGTATTTACCAGCGGGGGCCGAGGGTCCGGCTTCGCCGGCCCAAGGCGCCGCCCCTTGAGGGGGGAACAAGTTACACGCAGTGAACTTGGACGGGGGTGCTATAATGTGCGGCTTAGCGGAAAGTGCCCAGGACTGGCTTGGTGTGGCTCCCGCAACGAATAAGGAAAGATCATGAAAGAAGGCWTTCACCCCAACTACCGCGAAGTTTGTTTCCTGGACCTGTCCAACAACTTCAAGTTCGTCACCCGCTCCTGCGTGAACACCAAAGAAATGGTGAAGATGGACGACGGTCGCGAACTGCCCCTGTACAAGCTCGATACGTCCAGCGAATCGCACCCTTTTTACACCGGCACACAAAAATCCGTGGACAACATGGGTGGCCGCGTCGAGAAATTCCGCAACCGTTTCGGCAAGACCGCAGCCAAAGAGGCCGCACCCGAAGCTGCGAAGTAAGCTGCCGGATAAGCTGCGAAAAAACTTTCGCCAGCCTGCAAAAAAGCAGCCTGAAATTCAGGCTGCTTTTTTTTCGGCAAAATTTGCCAGGTTACGCGATGTGCCTCAGGCTGGTTTGACGCAGAATCACCCGTAGCCAGGACTGAACGACCCGACAGCAGCCGCGCTCCCTTTCGATCTCCCAGATCTATCCGACCCATACGTTTTGAATAAACCGTCTCCTGCCATCATTGCCCAGTCCGCTGTGCGCCGCCTGCCGCGACTCGCACTGCTGCTGTTTTGCGCAGCCTATGCGCTGCCGGGTTTTCTGGGGCGTGGCCCCTGGAAAAACGAAGACATTGCTGCGTTTGGCGTAATGCGTGAACTCGCCTCCATGGCGGGCAACTGGCTACGTCCACAGTTGCTGGGCCAGGTCACGGAATTCGATGCACTGGCACCGTATTGGCTGGGTGCCATCGCCATCAAGGTTTTCCCCTTTCTGGATCCGGCATGGGCTGTGCGCATTCCATTTGTGGCACTGCTCGTGTTGACGATGCTGGCGACGTGGTACGCCGTTTACTACCTGGCGCGTAGCCCGCAAGCCCAGCC
>NZ_JBFUAZ010000895.1:0-1149 GCF_056406035.1 Polaromonas sp. P1_E1_2
CACTTCCACCTGCGTGTCGGGGTCGGCCAGCAGCTGCTTGGCGTAACCGCTTTCCACCTTGATGTCTTCAGCGTCCTTGGTGGGCGTGCGCAGCGCCATCGCGATGTCGCTGGTGATCAGGTCACCGGCGATCGGGATCACCGCGGTGTGCCGGATGGCGCCACCGGTGAAGATGGCGACGTCGGTGGTGCCGGCACCGATATCGACCATGGCCACACCCAGCTCCTGCTCGTCCTGTGTCAATACCGCCAGACTCGAAGCCAGCGGGTTGAGCATGAGCTGATCGACTTCAAGCCCACAGCGCCGCACACATTTGATGATGTTTTCAGCCGCGCTCTGGGCGCCCGTCACGATGTGCACCTTGGCTTCCAGGCGTATGCCGCTCATGCCGATGGGTTCGCGCACGTCCTGGCCGTCAATCACGAACTCCTGCGGCTCCACCAGCAGCAGGCGCTGGTCGGTCGAGATGTTGATGGCCTTGGCCGTCTCGATCACGCGCGCTACGTCGGCCTGCGTGACTTCCTTGTCCTTGACCGCCACCATGCCGCTGGAGTTGATGCCGCGGATGTGGCTGCCGGTAATGCCGGTGTAGACGCGGGCGATCTTGCAGTCGGCCATCAGTTCAGCCTCTTTCAGGGCCTGCTGGATGCTTTGCACCGTGGCGTCAATATTGACGACCACCCCGCGTTTGAGCCCGTTGCTCGCCGCGATGCCCAGGCCGGCAAGCTTGAGCTCCCCGCCCGGCATGACCTCGGCCACCACCGCCATGACCTTGCTGGTTCCGATGTCCAGCCCGACCACCAGATCTTTGTATTCCTTGGCCATATATTTACCTTTTTTTCTTTCCGTCGTCTTTGTCAGCGGGGCTTCCCGTGGTGACACCCCTGAGCCTGATCGCATAACCATTGCCGTAACGCAGGTCGGCGGATTCCAGGTCCCGCCCGTACCGGGATGACACCTGCGTCACCGTGGCAATAAAGCGGCGGGTACGTGCCTGTATTTCGTCCAGCGACCCGTGCCCCAGTTCGATCACGGCGCCGCTGTCCAATTGGGCACGCCAGCCACCCTGGCCGGTCATCTGCAATTGCTCCAGCGTGGCATCTGTTTCGTCGAACATCGGCGCCAACGCCTGGTAGGCCTGCAGTACCT
>NZ_JBFUAZ010000896.1:0-1149 GCF_056406035.1 Polaromonas sp. P1_E1_2
GCGTGGCACCGACTTCAAGGCCGCGGGGGGCGATGATGTAGGTGCGCTCGCCGTCGGCGTAGCAGAGCAGAGCAATGTGGGCCGTGCGGTTGGGGTCGTACTCGATACGTTCGACCTTGGCCGGAATGGCGTCCTTGTTGCGCTTGAAGTCGACCACACGGTAGTGGTGCTTGTGACCACCGCCTTTGTGGCGAACCGTGATGTGCCCGTTGTTGTTACGGCCGGACTTCTGGAATTGTGGTTCCAGCAGCGGCGCGTAAGGCTCACCCTTGTGCAGGTGATCCCGGGAGATCTTCACCATCCCGCGCATGCCGGGGGAGGTGGGTTTCATTTTAATGACAGCCATTACGCAGACTCCCCACCGAGGTTGAGCTCTTGACCTGGCTTGAGCGTCACGTAGGCCTTGCGAATGTTGTCGCGGCGGCCCACGGATTTGCCAAAGCGCTTGGTCTTGCCTTTGATGTTGAGGACGGCAACCGACTGGACGTCCACCTTGAACATCAGCTGCACAGCAGCCTTGATTTCAAATTTGGTAGCGTCCTGCAGCACCTTGAAGGTCACGGCATTGGTCTTGTCCGCAATCATCGTCGCCTTTTCAGACACGATGGGAGCGACCAGGACCTGCATCAGGCGGCCTTCGTCGAATTTCAGTTTTGGAGAAGATGGGTTACGGGCGCTCATGCGAACATCTCCTTGAGTTGGTCCATGGCAGCCTTGGTGACCAGAACCTTCTTGTAGTGAACCAGCGACACCGGATCGGCGTAACGGGGCTCAACCACGAGGATGTTCACCAGATTGCGGGAAGCCAGGTACAGGTTTTCATCAACCACATCAGCGATGACCAGCACCGAGTTGAGGTTCATGGCCTTGAACTTGTCAGCCAGGACTTTCGTCTTGGGCGAATCCACAGCCAGCGAATCAACCACAGCCAGGCGGCCTTCGCGCGCCAGTTGCGAGAAGATCRACGCCATGCCGGCACGATACATCTTCTTGTTGATYTTCTGCGTGAAGTTTTCGTCAGGCATGTTCGGGAAGATACGACCGCCGCCGCGCCACAGTGGCGAAGACGTCATACCAGCACGTGCACGRCCRGTRCCCTTTTGTTTAAAAGGCTTCTTGGTCGAGTGACGGACCTGCTCACGGTCCTTC
>NZ_JBFUAZ010000897.1:0-1141 GCF_056406035.1 Polaromonas sp. P1_E1_2
TCCCACCCATTCAATGCCTGCTGACCTTCGAGGCGCTGGCGCGGCTGCGCAGCGTGACGCAGGCGGCCGAGGAGCTTTGCGTCACGCCCAGCGCGGTCAGTCACCGCGTCAAGCAGCTGGAGCAAATCATCGGCACCAAGCTGTTTGGCCGTGCCGATTTTTCACTGACCACCGAAGGCAGCGAATATCTGGCGCATGTGCGCGAAGGTCTGGCCACACTGCAGAAATTTCCCGGTGCGGCCGGGCAAAGCGCCGCCCCCGGCAAGCGCAAGTTACGGCTGGCGGTCACGCCCACGTTCGCACGCTCCATCCTGATTCCACGCCTGCGCCAGTTCACCGATGCCTATCCTGAAATCGACCTGACGCTGCAGGTGTCCATCCCCCTGCTGGACGTGGTGGCCGAGGATGCCGACCTCATCGTGCGCTTTGGCACAGGCCGCTATGCGGACCTGGAGCACGTCTGCCTCAGCAAGGACGAAGTCGCGCCGCTCGCCTCACCGGCTTTTGTGCGCGAACACGGCCCCTTTGAGGCGGCTGAGGATCTCGAAGGCGAAAGCCTGTTGCGCTCGCCGCTGGAGCCCTGGCGTACGTGGTTTGCCGCCCACAAACTTGATTGGCCCGAACCCACCGACGGCTCCCAGTTCAACGACATCGGCCTGATGTGCGATGCCGCCGCGGCCGGCATGGGCATCGCGTTGATACGTCTCAAGCTGGGCGCGCCCTGGCTGGAGAACGGCTCGCTGGTGCGGCTGGGCAGCAACGAAGTGTTCGCCGGTAATATCCCCAGCCCGCACGCACATTACCTATGCTGGCGCACCGGCACCATGGACCGCTGGGAATGCGCGGCTTTTGCCGACTGGCTGCGCAAAAGCCTGGGTTAGGGCCCCAAGGCATGTTACGAGAAGGCCGCCGTTCGGCGTTGCAAAGCCTTGACGGGGCCCCTGGGCTTTGCGCCTTGCTCAAGGCCTTTGACATGCAACGCATCCTGCATAAACAAATAGCACTAACAGGTCCTGACGCCGTCCGATAAGTGGTTTTGCGTCCGTACCGGCTCATGCCTATGATGAGCTGGTAGTGACACCGGGTGAGCGCCCGGCCGGCTGCACATAGTCAAAAAAACCAACCTGTTCAACGAGGGAAA
>NZ_JBFUAZ010000898.1:0-1140 GCF_056406035.1 Polaromonas sp. P1_E1_2
GGTCATCTTCAGCAAAGGCCCCATCGGCTACGACAAGTGGGCCGGCATCTTCTCGTCCCAGTGGATGAAGACGCTGACGTTTGTGGTCATCGTTGCCCTACTGTTGCACGTGTGGGTCGGCATGCGCGACATCTGGATGGACTACATCAAGCCAGCCTCCATCAAACTCGTTTTGAATGTTTTCACGATCGTCTGGCTGGTGGCCTGCGCCGGCTGGGGCATTCAGGTGCTGTGGCGCGTTTAAGCCGCCGCTGACCCCACAGACCCGACAAGAAGACCGACACCCCACAAAATCATGACAGCAACATCCAAACTCCCCAAGCGCAAATTTGACGTCGTCATCGTCGGTGCCGGCGGCTCCGGCATGCGCGCATCGCTGCAGCTGGCGCGCGCCGGCCTCAACGTGGCCGTGCTTTCCAAAGTGTTCCCCACCCGCTCGCACACCGTTGCAGCCCAGGGCGGCATCGGCGCATCGCTCGGCAACATGAGCGAAGACAACTGGCACTACCACTTCTATGACACCGTCAAGGGCTCCGACTGGCTCGGCGACCAGGACGCCATCGAATACATGTGCCGCGAAGCGCCCAAGGTCGTGTACGACCTCGAGCATATGGGCATGCCTTTCGACCGCAACCCCGACGGCACGATTTACCAGCGCCCCTTCGGCGGCCACACCGCCAACTACGGTGAAAAACCCGTGCAGCGCGCCTGCGCCGCGGCCGACCGCACCGGCCACGCCATGCTGCACACGCTGTACCAGCAAAACGTCAAGGAAAAAACCAGCTTTTTCGTCGAGTGGATGGCGCTGGACCTGATCCGCGACTCCGCCGGTGACGTCGTGGGCGTGACCGCCCTCGAAATGGAAACCGGCGACGTCCACATTTTTGAAGCCAAGACCACGCTGTTGGCCACCGGCGGCGCAGGGCGCATTTTTGCCGCGTCAACGAACGCCTTCATCAACACTGGCGACGGCCTGGGCATGGCAGCGCGTGCCGGCATCCCGCTGGAAGACATGGAATTCTGGCAGTTCCACCCGACCGGCGTGGCCGGCGCCGGCGTGCTGCTGACCGAAGGCTGCCGCGGCGAAGGAGCGATTCTGCGCAACAGCAATGGCGAGCGTTTCATGGAGCGTTATGCGCC
>NZ_JBFUAZ010000899.1:0-1133 GCF_056406035.1 Polaromonas sp. P1_E1_2
TTGAAAACCAGACCTTGAAGACCGAGCAGGGCGGCGCCGTTGTATCGCCTGTGGTCAACCCGATTTTTAAACGCAGTTAGCACCGGATAAGCAATGATGGCCGCAATTTTTGTCAAAACATTGCGGGAAAACTCAGCTTTTATGAAGCCGCCGATCATGCTTGCAAGACCTTCACTAGCCTTGAGCGCGACGTTGCCCACAAAACCGTCACAGACGACGATATCGGTCGTTCCCTTGAAAATATCGTTACCTTCGACATTCCCGTAAAAATTCAAATCACCGGAATTAGACGCAGAACGCAACAATTCGCCGGCTTTTTTTATAATTTCACTACCTTTTATCGCCTCTTCGCCAATATTGAGCAGGCCGACACTGGGCGTGGGGTTGCTGGCGATGGCTGCCACAAGGGCGGATCCCATCACGGCAAACTGCAGCAGGTGATCTTCGGTGCAGTCGACATTGGCACCCAGGTCCAGCACCGTGGTGGCGCCGCCCAGGGCATTGGGCAGCTGGGTAGCAATGGCCGGACGGTCTATGCCCTCCAGGGTTTTGAGGACATAGCGGGCAATGGCCATCAAGGCGCCGGTATTGCCGGCCGACACGGCCGCCTGGGCCACACCATCCTTGACCTGGTTCATCGCGACCCGCATCGAGGAGTTCTTCTTGCGCCGCAAGGCGATCTCGATGGGATCGTCCATGGTGACGATCTCGCTGGCCGGAACGATCTGGCAGCGCGGATGGGCTTGAAGGCGGGGGTACAACGGGTGCCCGGCGAGGACTTCAGGCTGGCCGACCAGCACCACAGCAGCATCCGGATGACCATCCAGGAATGCCAGGCTGGCCGGGAGCGTGACGGCTGGACCGATATCGCCGCCCATGGCATCGACAGCGATCCTGATCATGGGGCGACCGGTGCAGTCAAGAGAGAGTGGAATTCAGACAAAAGAAAGGCCCGCAGGATGAGTGCGGGCCCATGCTCAAAGCGTGGAATTACGCTTCGGATTTGGTTTTCAGCACCTTGCGGCCACGGTAAAAACCGGTAGGGCTGATGTGGTGGCGCAGGTGGGTTTCGCCGGTGGTGGATTCCACGGCAATGCCTGGCACGGTGAGTGCGTTGTGCGAGCGGTGCATGC
>NZ_JBFUAZ010000900.1:0-1127 GCF_056406035.1 Polaromonas sp. P1_E1_2
GTGCGACACCCAGGTCCGCGGCTTCGGCCATGGGCCGCGGCCGCAGTGCAACGGCGAGTGCATCAACCTGCATGGTGTTTTCCGGGGTCCGCGGGGACGGCGCGCGGCCTTCCCTGCCACCCGAGGTAAGCCAGCACCAGCGCCCAGCAGGCTGCGCCCGCACCATATTTCACAGCGGGCGTGACCCATCGCGCCGAAGACCAGAAGGCCTCGACGGCGGCAGCGATCAGCAGGAGGCCGATGACGCCGTAAATCACCACGATGGCGTGGCGGGCCGCCAGCCGGAGCGCCTCTAGCCGGGTATGCCGGCCCGGCGCGATCAGTGCATAGCCCAGCCTGAGTCCCGCGGCGCCCRCCAGCACGATGGCGGTCAGTTCAAAGGCGCCGTGGGTGATGACGAAGGAGCAGAAGTTCTGCCCGTGGCCGGCGGCGATCAGGTAGCCGCCGACGGCGCCTATCTGCACCCCATTGAACAGCAGCACGCCGGCGCTGCCGACCCCGCCGAAGATGCCGGCCGCGAAGCAGCGAAAGCCGATGCCGATGTTGTGCATGACGTAATAGCCGAACATCTGCCAGTCACCACCGGCGTCGCGGTTGCGCCCGAAGGACCTTGCACTGTCGCTGTACATGCCGTCGAACTGCTGCACTTGCGCCGCGTCCATCAGGTGCAGGATGAAACCGGGGTCGCGGTAAGTCGCCAGGCCGGCAGCCAGTAGCGGCAGCACGAACAGCAGGAACGCCACCAGCAGGTAGGCCCGGTGCGCGCGTACGGCTTGCGGGAAGTCAACCAGCGCCAGCCGTCCAAGGCGCGCCAGGCCGTAGTCGTGCTGCCGGTAAATCAGCCGATGCGCGCCTTGCGTCAATGTTTCGAGCCTTTGCGTCAGGTGAACGGGATAGGCGCGAGCCTGCGCCAGCGCCAGGTGCTCGCAAACACGGCGGTAGAGGGTGGCCAGCCGCGCACCGTCGAACTTGCGCTGGGTTTCGGCGATACCGATCACCGTTTCGAGTTCGGTCCAGAGGGGCGCATACAGGGCTTCAAATTGCAGAGGCGTCATCGGCGCGCGTCTCCTTCACGCCGGCCCATCAGCCATTGCGCCAGCCCGAGCAGGCGTTGTGTGGCTCTGCTG
>NZ_JBFUAZ010000901.1:0-1125 GCF_056406035.1 Polaromonas sp. P1_E1_2
GAACACCTGGATCGCGCCTTCTTCACCGAGCTGCGTGAGGCCGGCGCGCAGCTGCTTGCTGCGCAGCGGATCGGCCACCTCGACGGCGCGAAACATTTCAGGCGCAAAGAAGGGCAGGCCGGTGAACTGCAGCGCTTCGCCTTCGGTCAGCGTGTCGCCGAGCTGCAGCACGCCGTGATTGGGAATGCCGATGATGTCGCCGGCAAAGGCGGTGTCGAGCAGTTCGCGGCGCTGGCTCATGAAGCTCACCACGGTGTTGGGCCGCAGCTCTTTGCCGCTGCGCACCACCTTCAGGCGCATGCCGCGGGTGAACTCGCCGCTGGCCACACGTAAAAATGCAATGCGGTCCCGGTGGGCCGGGTCCATGTTGGCCTGGATCTTGAACACCACGCCGGAGAATTTTTTCTCTTCGGGGTGCACCACGCGCTGGATGGCTTCGCGCTCGGCAGGCGCGGGCGCCAGGTCGACCAGCGCGTCCAGCACTTCCTGCACGCCGAAGTTGTTGATGGCCGAGCCGAAGAACATGGGCGTCTGTTTGCCGGCCAGGAATTCGGCGCGGTTGAATTCAGGCGTGGCGCCGGCCACGAGTTCGATTTCGCCCTGGGCCTGCGCGTATTCGGCGCCAAAACGCTTGGCGGCTTCGGCGTTGTCCAGGCCGGCCAGGATTTCATCGTCGCCACCGGCTTTTTCTTCGCCGGGGCTGAAGACGCGCATGCGGTCTTCGCGCCTGTCGTAGACACCATGGAAAAGCTTGCCCATGCCGACCGGCCACGTGAAGGGAATGACCGTCATGCCGAGCTCGCGCTCGATCTCGTCCATCACGCTCATCGGGTCCTGCACCTCGCGGTCCATCTTGTTGACGAAAGTCAGGATGGGCGTGTTGCGTGCGCGGCAGACCTGCAGCAGGCGGCGAGTCTGCGGCTCAACGCCGTTGGCCGCGTCGATCACCATCAGTGCGGCGTCCACGGCGGTCAGCACGCGGTAGGTGTCTTCCGAGAAGTCCTGGTGGCCCGGTGTGTCGAGCAGGTTGATCACGCAGTCGCGGTATTCCATCTGCATGACCGAGCTGGCCACAGAGATACCGCGCTGCTTTTCAATTTCCATCCAGTCGGACGTGGCATGGCG
>NZ_JBFUAZ010000902.1:0-1118 GCF_056406035.1 Polaromonas sp. P1_E1_2
TTTGAACGTCTTCCTCGGAGATCGGGGCCGGGCGATTCTTGGCGCCACCGACAAAACCCGTCACCTTGTTGGTGTGCTTCACCAGATGCCAGGTCTCATCATCCATGACCATTTCAACCAGCACATAGCCCGGAAAAAACCGGCGCTCGGTCGTCTTCTTCTGACCGTTCTTGATCTCAACCACCTCTTCAGTGGGCACCAGGAAACGACCAAACTTGGACTGCATGCCCGCGCGGTTGATGCGCTCAACGATGTTGCGCTCGACCGCTTTTTCCATGCCGGAATAGGCATGGACGACATACCACTGCATGCCTGGGGTCGGCGTGAGAGACGTTCCCGCCGCCACTTCGCTGACTACCGTGCCGTTCAGATCGCTCATTATTTTTTCCATCCCAGGATCAGGTCGTAAAACACCCATTCGAGCGTTTTGTCCGTAAGCCACAAGAACAAGGCCATGATCACCACAAAACCGAATACATAGGCCGTCATCTGGATGGCTTCTTTACGAGCCGGCCAGACAACTTTCCGGACCTCGCGCCATGAGTCACGCCCAAAAGCCACAAATTGCCTGCCCGACTCCGAGGTCATGAACACAGCAATCGCCGCCACCAAACCAGCAATCAAGGCACCCCACTGGGCTAATTGACCCTGCTTGGCAAAGAAATAGAAGCCCACCAGCGAGGCCAGCACCAGCGCGACAGCCACAGCCAACTTGGCCTTGTCGGCGTTGGTACTGACGGTTTCAACTTGAGAAGAGGCCATGGTCGCCGATTTCCTGTTCAATCTTCATGCGTCTCTGCAGACGCTTAAGCCCACCTGGAGTTTTTGACTCCTGGCGGGCTTGCTTTTTATCTTTTCAAACCACCCTCAGCATCGACACTCATCAAAGCCGGGTGGCAGGGGCAGTAGGAATCGAACCTACAACCTTCGGTTTTGGAGACCGACGCTCTGCCAATTGAGCTATACCCCTCCATCAAACCTTACAAATTACGCAATGATTTTGGCAACGACGCCGGCGCCGACGGTCTTGCCGCCTTCGCGGATGGCAAAGCGCAGGCCTTCTTCCATGGCGATCGGGTTGATCAGCTTGACGGTGATCGACACGTTATCGCCTGGCA
>NZ_JBFUAZ010000903.1:0-1118 GCF_056406035.1 Polaromonas sp. P1_E1_2
ATACGGAGAGCCTGCCCATGAGGCCGCAGCCAGGGCCTGACATGCGCGGCATCGCACTGGCCGGACCGACGGCCTCCGGCAAAACCGCCGCCGCCATGGCGATTGCACAGCGCCACGCGGTGGAAATCATCAGCGTCGATTCCGCACTGGTCTATCGCGGCATGGACATCGGCACTGCCAAGCCCACAGCGGCCGAGCTGGCCGCTGTGCCGCATCACCTGATTGACATCCGCGACCCGCTGCACGCCTACAGCGCGGCCGAGTTTGTGGCCGACGCCAACCGGCTGATGGAAGACATCCGCGGACGCGGCAAACTGCCGCTGCTGGTGGGCGGCACCATGCTGTACTTCAAGGCGCTGTTCGACGGGCTGGACGACATGCCCAAAGCCGACCCCGCCGCGCGCACCGTGATAGCCGACGAAGCAGCCGCCAACGGCTGGCCGGCTCTGCATGCCGAACTCGCCCGGGTGGACCCGGTCACCGCCGCCCGGCTCGCACCGAACGATTCGCAGCGCATTTCGCGTGCGCTGGAGGTTTTCCGCGTGTCAGGCCAGCCGCTGTCGTTCTTCCACCAGCAAAACGCTACAAAAACCATAGCTGCTGGCGCACAGCCATCAATGGCTACAGCCCTTATTTCCCTTGAACCTCAAGACCGCAGCTGGCTGCACGAGCGTATTGCCCAACGCTTCGACGCCATGCTGGCCGGCGGGTTTATGGACGAAGTGAAAGCCCTGCGCGCACGCGGCGACCTCAACCCCGACTTGCCTTCGATGCGCTGCGTCGGCTACCGCCAGGCGTGGGAAGCACTGGACGGCAACTACCCGCTGGCCGAGCTGCGCGACAAAGGCATTTTCGCCACGCGCCAGCTGGCCAAGCGCCAGATCACCTGGCTGCGCTCCATGCCGCAGCGCCAGGTCGTGGCCTGCGATGCGGCCGATGCGTTGCAGCAGGTGCTTGCACTGGTTGACGCTTCTGTTGGGCAGACGACATGAGCCTTCAACTCAGGAACCTCGCCAAGCGCTACGGCACAACCGCCGTGTTCAGCCATGTCACGCTGGATGTTGAGCCCGGCGAGTTCGTCGCCATCATCGGCGAATCAGGCGTCGGCAAATCAACGC
>NZ_JBFUAZ010000904.1:0-1115 GCF_056406035.1 Polaromonas sp. P1_E1_2
CTTCCATGCGCATGGTGCTGCCATCGGCCCATACAAAATTAAAGATCCAGCGAATGACGACCTTGTCACCGCTGATGAACACCGGCCGCACGCAGGTTGATGTGACCGACTTCACACGCGCCATCACTTTCGCTTCACCTTCCACCAGCTTGTCGCGTCCACGGCGCGGCGGCTGCTGGTTCTCTTGCATCGTCGCGTCAGGCGTGTAGAACTCTTCAATCGCTTCGGTGTGCGCGTTCTGTTCAACACGGGCAACAAAGCGTTCAACGGTTTCAGGCGTGGGCATGGGTTTCCTTGGCTTGTCTGTTTGATTGACGGCTGTTGATGCGCGTTGGTCTCTGGCCATTTACTCGCAGCCACAGTTCAACGGCAAAGCGCAAGTGTTGCATGCCGAGCTATTTGCTGCAGGCAGCAACAACCATCCCGACCACGGGCCAAGATCATTCAGGTTTCAAAGGAAGAAAAAAGAAAACCCAGCGCTAACCTGGGCGCTTGGCAACTTCAACCAGCGGGTCCGCATGCCTGTGCACCAGCTTCCAGGCATCACCTTCGCGCCTGAACACCTCAGTCACCCGCAGCTTGTTCGCCACGGGCTCTGGCTCACCCTTCATGCGGGCCTGTGCTTTTTGAATGCCCGTCCAAAAGGCAACGGTATCGCCCGCCGCCATGTCCAGAATCTCCAGCTGGGTCGTGCTGCCCGCCTCAAACCGGCCGGCATCCTGCTGGTAGCGCGACCACACTTCCTGCGTGCCCCGTACCACGCCGCCGCCCGGGCTCATAAAGGTGGCCGGTGACGCCTGTGCCACGACACGCCCCAGCGGCGCCGCGTCGCCACTGACATACGCGGCTGCGACGTGCTGCCGCTCTTTCATCAAGGTTTTGAAGTCTTGCTGCTGCTTGCTCATCTTGCGTCTCCTTAAAAGACCAAAGTAAGCCCCGTCTGTGGGCAGCGGCGTAGGACAAGGGATGAGAGGGTGTTGAATTCCGTCGAAATCTGATCCATTTAGCGCAGTAATTTCCATCCAAAAYTGACCCACGTAGGCACTACCCTGCTTGTTTTAAAAGCAGGGGGAAATTAGGAGTGATAGACGTGGCGACATTGAATGTCATCAGAC
>NZ_JBFUAZ010000905.1:0-1113 GCF_056406035.1 Polaromonas sp. P1_E1_2
CTCGCAGGCCATCCTGAAAAAATACGCCAGCACCTTCAAGCCGCTGCAGCTCTTCACGGTGCAAGACGTCTTTGGCAGCCTCGGCGAAGCGCAAAAAGTGCACTTCAATGACGGCGGGCAGTTCGACAAGCTGTACACCGTCAAGTAAACCGCACCACCATGACTGCCTTGTCTTCTGTGGCGCCGCCTTCCGCGGTGGTGCCGGGAATCCCTGCGGGTAGCAAAAGAGCCGCCAGGCGGGTCTTGCCCGGCTTTCGTCTCACGCTGGGCTACACCGTGCTGTACCTTAGCCTGATCGTGCTGATCCCGATCTCGGCGCTGTTTTTCAAAACCTTCACGCTGAGCTGGGACCAGTTCGTCACCGCAGTGACGTCACCACGCGTGCTGGCGTCTTACCGCCTCACGTTTGGGGCATCGCTGATCGCCGCGCTCGTCAACCTGGTGTTTGGCCTGCTGCTGGCCTGGGTGCTGGTGCGCTACAAATTTCCGGGTAAAAAGATCGTCGATGCGCTGGTGGATTTGCCTTTTGCGCTGCCCACAGCCGTGGCCGGCATCTCGCTCACGGCTTTGCTGGCCGGTAACGGCTGGATAGGCCAGTACCTCGAGCCCATGGGCATCAAGCTGGCGTTCACGCCGGCCGGTGTAGTGATCGCGCTGATCTTCATCGGCCTGCCGTTTGTGGTGCGCACGGTGCAGCCGGTGCTGGAAGACGCCGAGAAAGAACTCGAAGAAGCCGCCACCTCGCTGGGCGCCACGCGCCTGCAGATTTTCACAAAAGTCATCCTGCCGCACATCACACCGGCGCTGCTCACCGGCTTTGCCATGGCCTTTGCGCGGGCGATCGGCGAATACGGTTCGGTCATCTTCATCGCCGGCAACATGCCCATGATTTCTGAAATCACGCCGCTCATCATCATCGGCAAGCTGGAGCAATATGACTACGCCGGCGCAACCGCCGTGGCGGTGGTGATGCTGCTGGTGTCATTCGTGCTGCTACTAGTGATTAACGGTCTGCAAGCCTGGCAGCGCCGCAATACGGGAGCGCCGGCATGAGTGGATCTTCTTCCCAATCTGCTCGCCGGGTTACGGCGGGTACGACCGAATCCCCGTGGG
>NZ_JBFUAZ010000906.1:0-1109 GCF_056406035.1 Polaromonas sp. P1_E1_2
ATTCCCGCCATGCCGCTGAGTGGTGGTGGCCTGGCGCCACCCCCACCCATGATCAAGCGTTAACGAGAGGCGATGTGACTCCCTTCTCCAGCAGTTTCCGCAAGATGGATTTGCGAACGGTCGCAGGCCGGAAGCGCAAGGCACGCTACCGTCCGCGCCCTCGCCGCCCCCATGCGGCAGGTTTCACGCTGATCGAACTGCTGGTGGTGTTCTCCATCCTCGCCCTACTTTTGACGCTGGCCACGCCGCGCTACTTCAAAGCGGTGGATGGTGGCAAGGAAAAAGTCCAGGCACAAAACCTCGCCACACTGCGCGATGCAATCGACAAGTTCCGCGCCGACCAAGGCAAGTACCCGATGCAATTGCAGGAGGTGGTGGACAAGCGCTACCTGCGCGAGATCCCGCTGGATCCGGTGTCCGGCTCCCGAGCCTGGGAGGTTTTGCCATTTCCAACCGGCGCTGAGCCAGGCATCTACGACGTACGCGCGCCCCTTGTGCCAAACCCAATCCCGCCAAAGGAAGGTGTCGAGCCACCCACTACGGAGATCGCGCCGTGAAACCGTCGGGGCAAGGCGGCTTCACGCTGATCGAGCTGCTGGTCTCACTGGCCATCGTGGGCCTGCTGGCCATGGTGGCCGTGCCGCTGACCCAGGTGGTGCAAACACGCGCCAAGGAGGCCGAACTCAAGCAGGGCTTGCGCACCCTACGCCGGGCGCTGGATAGCTATAAGGCCGCATCCGACGCCGGGGTCATCGACAAGGGGGTAGGCGCCTCCGGCTACCCTCCGTCGCTGGAGGTGCTGGTCAACGGCGTTCCGCGCTCTGCGGCTTTTGGTTTCTCCGCGCAGCCTTTTGTGGTGCTGCGCAGGATTCCGCGTGACCCTTTCGCCGAAGATCCGGCCCTTAGCGATGTGCAGACATGGAACACCCGCGCCTACAGCAGCAGCGCTGAAGCACCGCAACCGGGTGCGGACGTGTTCGATGTCTCCTCGAAGTCGTCCCAGCGCGCGCTGGACGGGTCGGCTTACAGCGCTTGGTGACGGGACTCGTTCAGCCATGACAAAAGCCACCCGCCCGCGCAAGGCTTTGGCCTCGCAGTCAGGTCTGGTG
>NZ_JBFUAZ010000907.1:0-1106 GCF_056406035.1 Polaromonas sp. P1_E1_2
GTCCTTGTCCCACTGGATGATGCGGCGGTCTTCCATCGAAGCCGGCTGCACCGGCACCAGCCGCGTGAGCTTGCCCTGGGTGAGTACAAAACCGCCGACGTGCTGGCTCAGGTGGCGCGGAAAGCCGATGAGCTGCGCCGACAGGTGAAACCATTGCAGCACCGGCCCTTCCCTGCCCTCCAGCCCGGCTTCCTTGAGTTTTTCCTGCAGCACCTCGCTGCCGTCAAACCAGAAATGCTCTTTGGCGAACAGGTCTATCAGTTCAGGCGCCATCGCCAGCGCCTTGCCCACATCGCGGATCGCGCTGCGCGGCCGGTAGCTGATGACGGTGGCGGCAATGGCGGCGCGGTCGTGGCCGTATTTGCCGTAGATGTACTGGATGACTTCTTCACGCCGCTCGTGCTCGAAGTCCACGTCAATGTCGGGCGGTTCACTGCGCTCGCGGCTGATAAAACGCTCAAACAGCAGCTTGCTTTCCGCGGGGTTAACGGCCGTAACGCCCAGGCAAAAACACACCACCGAATTGGCCGCCGAGCCACGTCCCTGGCAAAGGATTTCCTTTTCTCTCGCAAACCGCACGATGTCGTGCACGGTGATGAAGAACATCTCGTATTCAAGTTCTTCGATCAACCCCAGTTCGAAACCCAGCTGCCGCCTGATCTTGTGCGGTATGTGATGCGGGTAGCGTGTATGGGCGCCCTGCCAGGTCAGCCGCCGCAGCCACCGCGAAGGCGTTTCGGCCGCCGGCACCATGTCTTCCTGCGGGTAGCGGTACAGGTTGCGAATCTCATCGAGATTGAAATTGCACCGCGCCGCCACTTCCAGCGTGGCACGCAACAGGCTGGCGGGGTAAATCTCGGCCAGACGCATGCGCGGCCGCAAATGTGCCTCGGCGTTGGGCTGCAGCGCGAAGCCGCATTCGTGCACCGGCTTGCCCAGCTTGATGGCAGTCATCACGTCGTGCAGCGGCTTGCGCGAGCGCTTGTGCATCAGCACATGGCCGGCCGCCACCAGCCGTATGCCGGTGCGCCGGGCCACCTCTTGCAGCTGCTGCAGGCGCAGCGCATCGTCCAGGCCCTGCAGCAGCTCCACCGCCAGCCAGGCGT
>NZ_JBFUAZ010000908.1:0-1106 GCF_056406035.1 Polaromonas sp. P1_E1_2
CATTGCAGCCCTCGTCGGCATATTCACGCTCAGGCCACTGGGCGAACACATCAATGTTCTTACCGCTGTTGCTTGCACCGGTTTCGGTGTAATTGCCATTGGAGGCTTGGGGCGTGCGACCAGCCGTTGTCCTCAGTGCAGCAAGCTTTTCTGTGGGCATTTTGAAAACACTGAGGGAGGTTCTGCAAGTGTTTTCGCCTCGTCCTGTCGTCACTGCGGCTTCCGCACAAATCGAGCTCAATGACATGGCGCCACAATCCATCAAAGTTGAAGGGCGAGCACACGTCGCGCGGTCTAACCCTTCCATCGAGAGGACGTACCCCGGCAAGCCGGGTCACGCCTCTCATCTCAAACGTTAAGGCTCATCAAGGCATCTCACCGGCACTTCGCTCAATCCGACCCAAGCTCCTTGTCGCTTGCTTGCTGGTGGTCGCGACACCCTCCTTCGCCGCGTGGGAACCTGTCGAGGGTGTGATCGAGGGCAGGTTGTTAATGGGAGGTCGCCCTCTCATGGGTGCACAAATTACAGGGTGCGCCGACCGCGGCTATTTCTTCGGTCGCCGACCCTGTTTGAGTCCCTTCGAAACGCGCACTGACGCCGAAGGCCGTTTCACCTTCAAGCAGTTCACAGGTGTCACACCGCCCACGCGTCAGGAGATTAAGGCCAATCCCGGCTATGCGGTTGCTGACCCCGGCTGGGGCTATGGTTTTCGGGTTGACTATGAAGGAATGGCTGCAGAAGCCTTTTCTACCGGCATGGGCTATGGTCGAACTCATGTGCGGGTTGAATGCGACTTTGGCGCCTTTTTGGAGGCGATGAAGAAGACGGGTGTTCGGCCGGTAGCCATCCCAGACAATATGCCGTTCATTGAGTGCGAATACCACGAAAAGCTCATCGAGCTTCCACGCCAATGAGCCTTAACAAGTCAATCGACATGGACCCACAACAGCAGGAGGCAGCTTCGCCGCAAGTGTTGGTGGCCCGGTCATTTTTACGTTAGAGCGCATATGATGACTGATCGCAACTCCACCAAGCTGACCGCTTTATCCGTGCTGCTCCGAGTCGTGATTGCAGCAATCGGAGTTTTTATTGGTCTACTTTTCCT
>NZ_JBFUAZ010000909.1:0-1105 GCF_056406035.1 Polaromonas sp. P1_E1_2
AAGCGGTCCACCCGGTCCTGCGTGAACTCCGGCTTGAAGACGGCACTCATCAGGCAGGCGGCGCCCCTGCTGTCGCGCTTCCAGGTTTCATGGCCAGGCGAGCCGGGCAAGGCCGGGTGCAGCACGGCCGCGATTTGCGGCCGGGTTTGCAGCCAGCCGGCCAGCTCCCGCGTCGCGGCATCCTGCGCGGCATAACGCAAGGCCATGCTGTTCAGGCCGCGCAACACCAGTTCAGCATCGTTGCCGCCTATGCCGTAGCCGACGCGCATGTGGCAAAAGTGAACCAGATGATGCAGCGCCTCGTCGCGCGTGACGACGGAGCCCATCAGCACATCGGCACCGCCGCTGGGGTATTTGGTCAGGGCCTGGACCGAAATATCGAGCCCCAGGTCAAATGCATTGAAAGCCAGGCCGGCGCCCCAGGTGTTGTCGAGCGCGGTCACGATGCCGGCGGGGTGGGCATTCTGGTGCGCCTTGATGGTGGCGACCAGCGCCGGCATGTCGGGAAACTCCAGCGTGATGGAGCCCGGCGCTTCGATCCACACCAGCCGGGTTTTGGG
Organism: Polaromonas sp. P1_E1_2; assembly: GCF_056406035.1. Classification (NCBI taxonomy): domain Bacteria; kingdom Pseudomonadati; phylum Pseudomonadota; class Betaproteobacteria; order Burkholderiales; family Comamonadaceae; genus Polaromonas; species Polaromonas sp. P1_E1_2. The sequence continues at coordinate 561 of NZ_JBFUAZ010000909.1, forward strand.
GCCCAGCTTGGCGGCCAGGTCGGCCGGGTTCATCGCGTCGTAAAAGCGGTGGGTGATGCCCCAGGCGGCCAGCTCGCCCTGCGCGAAGCTCTTGTTCGGCCCGTAGGCATTGTCGGGAATCAGCAGTTCGTCGCCGGCCTTAAGCAGCGCCATGCCAACCAGCACCACTGCCGCCAGGCCACTGGGCACCAGCGTGCAGTATTTGCCCCCTTCCAGGGTGGCGATGCGCTCTTCCAGCGTGAAGGTGGTGGGGGTTCCGTGCAGGCCGTAGGTGTAGCCGGTCTTGTGCTTCCAGTCGCGGCTGCGCAGCGCGGCGACTGTCGGAAAGGCAATGGTGGAGGCCTTGTAGACCCCGGGCGGTATGGCGTCAAACCCGGCGGGGGGCTTGTAGGGGTGGTGGATCAGGGTGGTGGAAATGTCGGATGGAGAATCGCTCATGCAGCGATATTACGGCAGTTTTCCAGCGCTGCTCAACCCTCGTTCGGGGTAATTCGGCCATCCAGGGGACATGGAATTGGCAAGCAGAAAACAACCCTCCGGGCAGC
>NZ_JBFUAZ010000910.1:0-1103 GCF_056406035.1 Polaromonas sp. P1_E1_2
GCCTGGGTGCGGCATGGCTGCTCAAGCTGGACGGCATGCTGGCAGGCGGGTGGCTGTTTGGCGCACGCGCCAGCCTGGCCGACATGGCGCTGCTGCCATTTGTGCGCCAGTTCGCGCATACCGACCCCGCCTGGTTTGCAGGCCAGCCCTGGCCGCAACTGCTAGCCTGGCTGGCGCACTTTGAAGCCAGCGCGCTATATGCCGGCGTGATGGACAAGCATGCGCCATGGCAGGCGGGCACAGCATGAAGCTTCAGTCGCTATCAAATCAATAGCTTCTTGCGCTCGCCTTCATTGGGCTTGGCAGCAATTTTGTGCCTGAGATTTGGGGGAATCGGAAAAAACTGCTGCCGGGGGCTTGCGGTTTGATTTGCCTTTTGCAGGCATGTACCGGAACAAGGACTTTCAACGTAAAGCGCAACCAAAACCTTGCAAAACCGCTGGATCGCGTGGGGGCTGCTCCTGCAGACTGTGAGGAAGCAACAGCAGCAACAAACAGTCAGCTCTGCCGGTTTCCCTTTCGCCACTTCACGACGCCAGCCACTCACCATGCACATCCGAATCGCCACCCCGCAAGACGAGCCAGCCATCGTGGCCATGGCCGTCGCCTTTCGCAACCATCTGGAGCGGCACACGCCCTCGGACGCCCAGTTTGGCGACAGCGTCCGCAAGTTGCTTGGGTCGCAAGACGCGGAATTCTTCATCGCCATGGTTCACGGCCAAGCCGCGGGTTACGTGCTGCAACGCTATCGCCATTCCATGTGGGCCAGCGGCACCGAGGCCACCATTGAAGACCTGTTTGTTGACCCGTCCGTTCGCAGGCAGGGTACGGGCAAGGCGCTCATCGAGTTCGCACTGGCGCATGCGTGCCAGGCCGGCTGCGCCAGCGTGTGCCTGGACACGAACGAGTTCAATGCGGCTTCGACCAGAATCTATACGGGCCTCGGGTTTAGCGCCATGTCAAAACGCTGGAACGGCCGGCAGATTTTCTTTCGCAAGTCAGTTGAGGGTCGGCTTCAAGCGGCCTAGCGGTGAATCCGCGTAGACAGCACCACTGAGGTATTGGTGCGCTCCACCCCGTCGAGCAGGCCAATGCCGTCGATC
>NZ_JBFUAZ010000911.1:0-1102 GCF_056406035.1 Polaromonas sp. P1_E1_2
CGCCGAGAAGTCGACCGTGACCGCAGGCAAGATGAACTCGGTGTCATCGGGTACCGCGACGGCAGGCGGCGRCATGAGCGCGCTCGAAGCGGCAGCCGCCGCAGCGCAGGCGCAGATGAGTGCATCGCCCGCGACCGACATCAAATTCTGTGCAATCGATGACCCAGGTTGCGAGGCCTGCCAATAAAAAACCGAATCGTGCGCTGAGCTTCATCGCACGATTCGATGTAATTGAGCAACACAATTTTGTAGCGATGTGAATGAACACTTTTCATTTTGTATCGCTGCTTTCATAATCCCAAAGTATTGGAAACCTCTATGTTGACCTGGGACGAAGAAGTCAAACCATCTTTGCAAACATCTCACAACAGCGGCTTGCCTGAAGGCCGCTCGATGGAACTTCCGCCTCTTTCTTTGAACACTGCCGAGCAGCCCCAGGCGCAAGTGCGCATGCTCAACGACGGCGCGTTCGCACCTGTGCAAGCTGCAGCACCTTCTACGTCTGCCGCCGCACCCGCCAAGGCACAACGCGTCAAGGCCTCCGACAAACGCATCATCAATGGCCAGACCGACGTCAACCAGCTGGTGCCGTTCAAATACAAGTGGGCCTGGGAAAAATATCTCGCCACCTGCGCCAACCACTGGATGCCGCAGGAAGTAAATATGACGCGCGACATCGCGCTCTGGAAAGACCCGAACGGCCTGACCGAAGACGAACGCCGTCTGGTCAAGCGCAACCTGGGTTTCTTCGTGACCGCCGACTCGCTGGCTGCCAACAACATCGTGCTGGGCACTTACCGCCATATCACGGCACCCGAATGCCGCCAGTTCCTGCTGCGCCAGGCTTTTGAAGAGGCCATCCACACCCATGCCTACCAGTACATCACTGAATCGCTGGGCCTGGACGAAGCCGAAATCTTCAACGCCTATAACGAAGTGCAATCGATCAAGGACAAGGACCAGTTCCTGATTCCTTTCATTGAAGTGATTTCCGACCCTCACTTCAAGACCGGCACTACCGAAGCTGACCAGACCCTGCTCAAGTCGCTGATCGTGTTTGCCTGCCTGATGGAAGGCCTGTTCTTCTACGTGGGCTTCACGC
>NZ_JBFUAZ010000912.1:0-1099 GCF_056406035.1 Polaromonas sp. P1_E1_2
CTTAAACCCAGCGTGAGCCGCGGGACTGGCTTTGCCAGACCGCAGGCGGGCGGCCCCCTCGGGGGGCAGGGAGCTACACGCAGTGAGCGACCGTGGGGGCTCTATTTAGACACACCGGGCGCCGTCTACTTCCAGGCATACACCGCTGATGAAGTCCGCTTCGTCGCTGGCCAGGTAAAGCACGGCATTGGCCACATCCAGCGCGGTGGAAAAACGTCCCAGCGGAATGCTCGCGCGAAACTTCGCCTTGCGTTCTTCATCCAGCGGACCACCCGCGAATTCGGCCGAGAGGCCTGTGTCCGGGTTGAATACCGGGTTGATGCAGTTGACCCGGATGTTGTCCGGGCCGAGCTCGGCGGCCAGCGACTTGGAGGTCGTGATGACCGCCCCCTTGGAGCCGTTGTACCAGGTCAGGCCCGGACGCGGGCGCACGCCGGCGGTCGATGCGATATTGATGAAGCTGCCCCCGCCTTGCTCGCGAAATACCGGTGTGGCATGAATGGTGGCGAGGTAAATGCTTTTGACGTTGATGGCGTAGCACTTGTCAAAATCGTCTTCGCTGACGTCAAGTGCAGGCTGGTTGCGGTGCGTCCAGCCAGCGTTGCTGACCATCACGTCGAGCCGGCCGTTGCGCTGCACGGCGGCGTCAACCAGCGCCTTGACCTCGGCAGACTTTGTGACGTCGGCGGCAAAGAACGAAGCTGTGCCGCCGGCCTTGACGATGGCAGCCACGACTTTCTCGCCCAGCGCCACATTGATGTCGTTGACGATGATCCTGGCGCCCTCGGCTGCCAGCCGCCGCGCGATGCCTTCACCGATACCGCCTCCGGAGCCGGTCACGATGATGGATTTGTCCTTGACCCGCATGATTTTGTCTTTCTCGTAAAGGTTGCTGCCGGCGCACGCTGCCGTACGGTGGCGTGCGGCTTCCATTGCTTATTGTTGCTGATCACGGTGGTGCGGGTTTTCCCTCTGTCTCTTTCGCTTGACGGGATTCGTGAAACATGAAGTTACATCTACAATGCGCTTTATAAAAGGGAGGGATTTCATGAGTTATCAATTTGCCCGCACCGGTGCGGGTGCAGCCTTGTGTGCGCTG
>NZ_JBFUAZ010000913.1:0-1095 GCF_056406035.1 Polaromonas sp. P1_E1_2
CCGTTGCGGGGGCAGCGCAGGTTAAAGGTCTCGGCGCCAGCGAATCAGGTTGACCTGATGCATGGCTTTGACCCCCTCCTGCTTCCCGTTGAACTGCAGCGTGCGAACCACACTGCGGGCACCAACAGGGCAGATTCTACGCGGGCCTTCCCCATGTCCGGCCGCAAACCCTACAATCGGAGCTGCCATGTCGAACCAAACCCAAATCGACCAGATCGTCGAACGCGTTGAGCGGCTCCTGCTGCGCTATGAGGAGCTGCAGCGTACCAACGAGCTCCTGGTGGAGCAGGTCGGCGTTCTGACGCACGAACGCGACTCCCTCAAATCGCGGCTGGGCGCGGCACGCGCCCGTGTGGATGCACTGCTGGAGCGCCTGCCCGAAACCAACGGGCACGCCGTCAAAAACACTGTGGGAACCGAGTCATGAAACAGCTCGAAGTGCAGATCATGGGCCAAAGCTATTTGCTGGGCTGCCCCGAAAATGGCGACGCCCGAATGCTGGACGCCGTGAACCGTGTTGACATGGCCATGTGCAGGATTCGCGATGCCGGGAAAATCAAGGCACGTGACCGCATTGCCGTTCTGGCGGCGCTCAATCTCGCCTTTGAGCTCCCCGAGCGCACGCCAAACGCTACGCCCACACCCGCCGCGGCAACAGCGGAAACAACCGCCAGTGCTGGCGAAACAACGCATCCGCAACTCACAGCCTTGCTACAGCGGCTTGACACGGCCCTGGGCGTTGACGGCCGCCTGCTTTAAGCCCGCGCACCCCTGCGGTAAATCACTCCCTACTTCGCGCGCGAGGGCCGCAAAGGCCTACAATGAACATGTCTGCGATGCGCATTGGGCTTTATATTTCCTTGAACCAATGCTCTTCGAGCACGGGCTTGGTAAATTGTCCGGCAGGTGTGATCGTCTCGCGTCAGACGAACCCGAAACCTGACTGCCCTCGCCCACCTGAACCCCGGTTCAGGATGACGGTCCAGTGGCACTCGCAGACACCTTTCTTTTCTTGTCCCGGATCCGAACGGAATCCAGGCCGCGAACAAAAACAATAGCCGGTTGTGGGCCCAGCCCGCCGTGCCACAGCAGATC
>NZ_JBFUAZ010000914.1:0-1094 GCF_056406035.1 Polaromonas sp. P1_E1_2
AGGTTCAGGTCGTGTGTGATCATCAGCACCGCCATGCCGTTGCGCTGCTGCAGCTCGCCCAGCAGGTCCAGGATCTGGCCGCGCAGGGTGACATCCAGCGCGGTGGTCGGCTCATCGGCCAGCAGCAGCCGGGGCTGGCAAGCCAGCGCCATCGCAATCATGGCCCGCTGCCGCTGGCCACCCGAAAGTTGATGCGGAAAGGAGTTGGCCCRCCTTTCAGGCTCGGTGATACCCGTATCTGCTAGCAATTTGATAGCTGCTTGCGCACATTCAGCGGGGGTCAGGCCCTGTTTTAGCTGAAGAACTTCGGCGATCTGGTTGCCCACACTGAACAGGGGGTTCAGTGCTGTCATGGGCTCCTGGAAGATCATGGCGATGTCACGGCCGCGAATCCCACGCAAGGACTGCTCCGGCAAGGACAGCAAATCCACGGGCGCCCTGGGCGGCGCACCGCTGGCGGCCCGGTCTGCCGCATCGATGCCGGTAAAAACAGCCTTGCCACCGACCACGGCGTTTTGCGCCAGCCGTAGCAGGCTCAGCGCCGTCACGGTCTTGCCCGAACCCGATTCGCCCACCAGCGCAAGCTTTTCGCCGGGTGCGATGGAAAAATCGATGCCGTGGACGACGGATTTTCCTGCGAACGAGATCTGCAGGTTTTTGACATCAAGGAGCGGCGGCGTCATCAGTCGGCCTTCCTGGGATCCAGGGCATCGCGCAAGGCGTCGCCCATGAAGGTGAGGAGCAGCAGCGTAATCACCAGCACCGCGAAGGTAGACAGCGATATCCACCACGCATCGATGCTGTTCTTGCCTTGCGACAGCAACTCACCGAGCGAAGGCGTGCCCGGCGGTACGCCCAGACCCAGGAAATCAAGCGAAGTCAGCGCCAAAATCGCGCCACTCATGCGAAACGGCARRAARGTCACSACMGGCGTCAKGCTGTTGGGCAGGATGTGCCGCCASATGATKTGCAAGTTACCCACGCCCAGCGCGCGCGCGGCACGCACGTAGTCCATCTGCCGGTTGCGCAGGAATTCGGCGCGCACATAGTCTGACAACCCCATCCATCCGAACAGGCTGAGCAGGATCAGCAAC
>NZ_JBFUAZ010000915.1:0-1085 GCF_056406035.1 Polaromonas sp. P1_E1_2
CTGCATATCCAGCGCCTGATCATTGACTTTGCCGGCTTTCACAATGTTGGCACGGGTTTCATCGACCAGCGACTTCTGCACGGCCAGGGATTCCTTCTGCAGGGCGATCGCCTCGCTGCGCAGGCGGTTTCCCTCCTGCAGCAGGGTTTCAATGCGGGCCAGCCGTTCGGAGTCATCCACAATTTCACCCACTGCCGTTCAGGTTTCGAGGGCCGCGTTGTGGAATACATCCTGGGTGTCGTCCAGGTCCTCCAGCACGTCCAGCAGTTTTTGCATCTTGCGGGCATCCTCGCCGGTCAGCTCAATCGTGTTGTCGGCGCGCATGGTGACTTCGGCAATCTCGGGCTTGAGGCCGGCGGCTTCCAGCGCGTTCCTCACGGCTTCAAAGCCCGTGTAAGGCGTCAACACCTCAATGGCACCGTCTTCATGCGTGATGACGTCGTCGGCGCCGGACTCCAGCGCGACTTCCATGATCTTGTCTTCACTGGTGCCGGGCGCAAAAATGAGCTGGCCGCAATGTTTGAACTGGAAAGCCACTGAGCCTTCGGTGCCCATGTTGCCGCCATGTTTGGAAAAAGCGTGCCGCACTTCAGCCACGGTACGCACCTTGTTATCGGTCATACAGTCCACGATGATGGCCGCGCCGCCTATGCCGTAGCCTTCGTAACGGACTTCCTCGTAATGCACGCCTTCCAGGCTGCCCGTGGCCTTGGCAATGCCGTATTTGACGTTCTCATTGGGCATGTTGGCCGCCTTGGCCTTGTCTACCGCCAGGCGCAGGCGCGGGTTCGTGCCCAGGTCGCCACCGCCCATGCGGGCCGCCACCATGATTTCACGCATTACCCGGGTCCAGATGCGCTGGCGCTTTTCATCCTGGCGCCCCTTGCGGTGTTGAATATTCGCCCATTTACTGTGACCGGCCACGAAGAATCCCTTATCAGACTGATTAATTGATTTAATCTACAACCCGCATTTTACTTTTTCACTCCAGGACACCCCATGGCCGAGCCGTTACTGATTGCCAAGCACGATTCCATCCACTGCGAGATCCTCCCCGCCCTGGCCAACCGCCATGGGCTGATCAC
>NZ_JBFUAZ010000916.1:0-1083 GCF_056406035.1 Polaromonas sp. P1_E1_2
GGAATAGAGCGCACCACACCGTCGCCCTCGGTAATGGAGTTGAAGAAACCTCCCAAAGGGGCCGCTTTGGCCAACAACTCAATGTTGGCCCCGTATCCGTTCCAGCTGGTGAATTTGATAGGACGGCCACCAAGCGCATCGCTGCCCATAACCGGTGGCGGCAAAACGCCATTGACCCGGCCATCCCTGTCGCTGGTGAAGTAATACCCCATCACGACGGGGCGTTTTTCGATCGCTTTCGCGAAAATCGCGTCGTAATCCAGGCTGGTCTGCAGCTGGCTGAGTTTTTCCGAGAAACCCGGTTGATCTTTCAGCTCCGCCTGTGCAAGCTGCTTGAGCCGCTTTAGACCCGAGCTTTCGTCGGCTTCGGCAAATACGACATCAAACCCCAACAGCGCCGTTTTTTGACGATCCTGCAGCTCTTCGACCAGCTCCGCCAACCTGTTACGGCCCCAAGGCCACCGCCCCACCTCCGCAAGGCTCTTCTCATCGATGTCAACGATAACAATGCGTTCGTCCAGTGTATGCGGCATGGTCGCGCGCAGGCGTGCATCGTAGATGATGTCGTCCAACCTYTGCAGAACACCAATGCGAGCGACCCCGCTGGCATGCATCAATGCAAAYACCAGCGGAATCAACGTGACGGCGATACGAGGCCAGTGCCGGAAGAGGAGTCTCATGCGACCTCGTTTGAAGGGTGCTTGCGGTCCGCTTGGTGCGAGACCTCTCAACACCAATGTCAGTGTTGGACGAACTGCATTTGCGTTCCGGCCAGCTCAAGCATGTCCCCATTTTTCAGGACAACCGGCTCAGCCCCGATGGGAGCTCCGTTAAGCGTGGGCTTGCCAGTGCCCTCTACATGGGCAACGACAAAACCCTGCGGCCGCTTGGTAATGGCGGCAACTGCGACCCCGGGCTTTCCGATGGTTGTGACTACCTTCACCAATGCCACTTCACGGCCAGCTGCAGCACCTGACATCACTTTGATCGCCGCCGTGAGGCCCGTACCACCGGCTTCAGTTGATGCCGCTGGCGAACCTGTCGGCGCCGGAGGCACAAGACCGGCAGAGCCAGCCTTGATAA
>NZ_JBFUAZ010000917.1:0-1082 GCF_056406035.1 Polaromonas sp. P1_E1_2
GCCTGAGAGTTTCTCTCAGGCCTTTTTTACGACCGCATAGCGCTGCAGGGTCAGCGCCCGCGCTTCGTCGTGCTGCACGATGGGCATCGGGTAGTTTTGGCCCAACACCACGCCCGCGGCGGCCAGCTCCAGCGGTTTCGCAAGCCAGGGGCTGTGTAGCGCCTTGTCTGGCAGCTGTGCCAGCACTGGGAGGTATTTGCGGATAAATTTCCCGTCAGAGTCGAACCTCTCGCTCTGGCTGACCGGGTTGAAGATGCGGAAATAAGGCTGCGCGTCACAACCCGTGCTTGCCGCCCACTGCCAGCCCCCGTTGTTGGCTGACAGGTCAAAGTCGTTGAGCTTTTCGGCAAAGTAGCGTTCGCCCCAACGCCAGTCGATGCCGAGGTCTTTCACCAGAAAACTGGCAGTCACCATGCGCAGGCGGTTGTGCATATAGCCCGTCTGATTAATCTGGGCCATTGCCGCGTCCACCAGCGGGTAGCCCGTCCGGCCTTCGCACCAGGCCTGGAAAAACACTTGGGCTTTGTCCCCGCTCTCCCACTGTATCGCGTCATAGGCCGGCTTGAACGCGCTCCCGACGGCGTGCGGAAAATTGGCAAGGATCTGCGCATAAAAATCACGCCAGATCAATTCGCTGAGCCAGGTGGCGGCACCTTCATTCCCTCGATTTGCAGCGTTCAAAGCCAACGCAGCCATGTGCCGTATCGACACCGTGCCGAACCGAAGGTGCACACCCAGGTAACTCGGGCCCTTGACGGCAGGGAAGTCCCGCACCTCCTTGTACTGCGCCATGCGGCCAACGAAATCCCCCAAAAGCCGGGCACCGCCTTCACTGCCCGTGGGGATTTTCAGTGCCGACAGGTTGCTGGCCTGAAACCCCAACTCGCCCAGCGATGGGACAGGGCGCCTGCTTGCCGATACCGGTGCCAAGGCCGTACCGTACTTTTCGACGGGATAAGCTTTGAGGTAAAAATCGTCCACCTTCTTCAGCCAGGCATTTTTGTAAGGCGTGAACACGGTGTAAGGCTTGCCCGCCAAGGTCAGCACCTCCTGGCGCTCAAAAATAACGTGGTCCTTGAAGC
>NZ_JBFUAZ010000918.1:0-1081 GCF_056406035.1 Polaromonas sp. P1_E1_2
CACCAGAACCATACGCGCCCGCGCCTCTGCCCTGCTTGAGCGCGCACGCCGCGGCGAATCCGCCTGGTTTACCGTCAACGACGGCGCCATGACCACCGCCGCTGCGCTGGTTGCCGAAATCACCCGCGCCCGCTACCCGGACCTGGACATTCCGTACCACAGCCGCTGGCGACATTTTGAAGCTGGCGGCATTGACCGCCTGGGTTTACTCAATGCAGCACTGGCATCCGCCACGCCTGCCGGGCGCGCCCGCGCCCAGATTGACCTCGCGCTCATCAGCGTGCTGCTGGACGCCGGCGCCGGCGCCCAGTGGCACTACCTCGAAGCCGCCCAAGGGGAGCATCCCTGCAGCGAATACAGCCGTTCCGAGGGCCTGGGGGTGGCAAGTTTTCACGCCTTCATGGCTGGCCTCTTTTCCAGCGATCCACAGCAACCGCTGCAGGCCGATGCCCTCAAGCTCAAAACCATTACCGCAGACCAGCTTGCCCTGGCTTTTCAGGTCACGCCCGAAAACCCGCTGATCGGCCTCGAAGGCCGCGCCGCGCTGCTGCGGCGCCTCGGCCAGGCACTGCAGGACCAGCCTGCCCTCTTTGGCCAGCGCGGCCGTCCCGGCCATCTGTTTGAAGCGCTGGCGCAACCCGGGCAAAGTGCTATCGAGGCGCACGAGCTGCTGTCGGTGCTGCTCACCAGCCTCTCGTCTATCTGGCCAGCCCAAAATGTCATGGGCAACATTCCCCTGGGCGACTGCTGGCAGCACAGCGCGGCAGGCGACGATGAATCCGAAAAAGCTGGGCCCAGCCATGGCTGGATGCCTTTCCACAAGCTGTCGCAGTGGCTCACCTATTCACTGCTGGAGCCTTTCGAGTGGGCCGGTGTGCAGGTCAAAGGGCTTGATGCGCTGACCGGCCTGCCCGAATACCGCAACGGCGGCCTGTTCCTCGACGCCGGTGTGCTGGTGCTGAAAGACCCGGCCCAGGCCGGGCGCCTGCATGCCGCCGGCGACGAACTCATCGTGGAGTGGCGCGCGCTTACCGTGGCCCTTCTCGACGAGCTCGCGCCACTGGTGCGCGAGCAGCTGGGA
>NZ_JBFUAZ010000919.1:0-1077 GCF_056406035.1 Polaromonas sp. P1_E1_2
GCGCTGGGCTGAGACCGTGATTGAGGCAGCGATGACAGTGCCCTTGTTGCTTGGCTGCGATTTCTCCAGCAGCCCGACCGCGCTGGGCTGAGACCGTGATTGAGGCAGCGATGACAGTGCCCTTGTTGCTTGGCTGCGATTTCTCCAGCAGCCCGACCAAGAAAAAACCCATTGTTTTAGCCCTCGGGTCTATGTTTCATGGGCGCTGCGTGCTATCAAAAATAGAGCGGCTGGAGTCCCTGGCGGCGTTCGGGCACTGGCTGCAACAGCCCCAGCCCTGGCTGGGCGCGTTTGATTTTCCATTTGGCCTGCCGCGTGAACTGGTGGCGCACCTGGGCTGGCCGCTGCAGTGGGAAGCCTGCATGCGCCACTATGCGGCCTTGAGCCGCGAAGACATCCGGAGCACCTTTGCCGCCTTCTGCGACGCGCGGCCAGTGGGCGGCAAGTTCGCCCATCGTGCCGCCGACGGCCCGGCCGGCTCCAGCCCCTCGATGAAATGGGTCAACCCACCCGTGGCCTACATGCTGCACGCCGGTGTGCCGCGTTTGCTCGCGGCGGGCGTGCACTTGCCCGGCCTGCATGACGGCGACACCCAACGTGTGGCGCTCGAAGCTTACCCGGGCCTGCTCGCGCGCGAGGTGCTGGGCAGCCGCTCTTACAAAAGCGACGACAAAGCCAGGCAGACGCCCGAGCGGCTGATTGCACGCAAGGACCTGATCACCGCGCTGGAGAACGGCCAAACGCGTCTGGGGCTGCGCCTCAAGGTCAGCCACGCGCAGCGCGACCTGCTGGCCGACGACGCCAGCGGCGACAGCCTCGATGCCGTGCTGTGCCTGATGCAGGCGGCCTGGGCGGCCCAGCAGGGCGCTCCCCGCTACGGCTTGCCGGTGGACATGGACACGCTGGAAGGATGGATCGTTACAGCGTGATCAGGGCAGGAACGAGGCTGTTTATTTGTACAGTATATTCAGAGCTTCTCTGCTCCTCTTTAATGCGCGCTGGCGACGACAGCAGAAAAAACGAAGCTGACGATCTTCAATGTTTATCAAGATTTCTGCCTCCAGGTCAATATTGGCG
>NZ_JBFUAZ010000920.1:0-1072 GCF_056406035.1 Polaromonas sp. P1_E1_2
GATCCGTGTCCGTGACGGCTTTGAATCCGTCTCTGTGGCCCGATGGGACTCCACCCATGATGTTCGCATCCACGGGTCCGTCGGCATGAGGCGGCCTCTCCACGGTGGCGCGTCGGGCAAAGTCCTGTTGGCCTATGCCCCCGCAGAGTTTCTGAACGAATTTTTCGCACAGGACTTTCAGAAGTTCACGCCCAACACCATCGTGCAACGCGCAAAATGGAATGAGGAGCTGATCAAGATCCGCAAGCAGGGCTACGCCACTTCCCTGGGCGAAATCACGAACGAAGTCCTTTCCGTGGCGGCACCGGTGCGCGACGGAACATCAAAAGTCATCGCCGCCATGGCGATCTCCATTCCTTCAAGCCGCATCACGGCCAAAGGGCTGGAGAAACTGGCCAAGCCGCTGTGCGCGGCGGCCTACGACCTTTCGGTTGAGCTCGGATATCGTCGCTCCGACGCTTCTGCCGATTAGCGGCAGCGCACCTGGTGGGGCGCGCTGCAGCCACCACCATTATTGAGAACGCTTCGGGATCACAGGAAGCACCACGTGCGATGGATGCTGGCTGCTCATGTACACCTTGTTGAGCGCCGTCCTGCTCGTCGTTGCCTGCGCCTCAGGATCCCCGGTGTTCGGGTTGACGTCAAAGTGCGGAAAGTTGCTGCTCGAAATGTCAACCCGGATGCGATGCCCTGCCTTGAACAGGTTGCTTGTCGGAAACGCCTCGATGCGGATGGGGTACACCGTTCCCGGCGTCATCAATTCCGGGTACTCCCATGAGTCCCTGTACCTCACCCGCAGAATCCCGTCGGTAAGGTTCATGGCGAAACCCTTTGGGTAGTCTTCGCTTTGCGGATACACATCGACCAGCTTGACGGTGAAATCCGTGTCCGGGCAGTCGGAGGATATCCACAGGTTCGCCATCACCGGCCCTGTAATCTCGACATCCTCCGCCAGCGGTTCAGTTGAAAAGGCAAGCACATCTTCACGGTCGGTCAGTGGGTAAAACGGTTCTGCGCAACCAAAGAAGCGCTCATCGGTTGTTTGGTCGAAAGCCCCGGCCAGTATTCCGGG
>NZ_JBFUAZ010000921.1:0-1072 GCF_056406035.1 Polaromonas sp. P1_E1_2
GCTCAACCAGGTTTCGTTTGCCATGGCGGTGCACGACATTCGCTACTACCTCAACGGCATCCTGTTCGTCGCCGAAGGCAAGCAGTTGAGCCTGGTGGCCACCGACGGCCACCGCCTGGCGTTCTCCTCGGCCACGCTCGACGTTGAAGTGCCCAAGCAGGAAGTGATCCTGCCGCGCAAGACCGTTCTGGAAATGCAGCGCCTGCTCAGCGACAAAGAAGGCGCCATCGAGATGCAGTTCGCCGGCAACCAGGCCAAGTTCAGCTTTGAGGGCATGGAATTCGTCACCAAGCTGGTTGAGGGCAAGTTCCCCGACTACAACCGCGTGATTCCCAAGAACCACAAAAACATCATCACCCTGGGCCGCGTGCCCCTGCTGGCCAGCCTGCAGCGCACAGCCATTCTGACCAGCGAGAAGTTCAAGGGCGTGCGCCTCAACATCGAACCCGGCACCCTGCGCGTGGCCTCCAACAATGCCGAGCAGGAAGAAGCCGTCGACGAGCTCGACATCGACTACGGTGGTGACGCCATCGAAATCGGCTTCAACGTCACCTACCTGATCGACGCGCTGGCCAATATGGACCAGGACATGGTGAAGATCGAACTGGCTGACTCCAACAGCTCTGCGCTGCTGACCATCCCCGACGACGCAGCCTTTAAATACGTGGTGATGCCGATGCGCATTTAACGCGCCGACCACACGCTAACCAACAACCAGACCCGCGACTCTCCGCGGGTTTGGTCATTCAAGAGATTGAAGAAATCGAAGCAATTCGAGAAAAGATCGGAAATAAAGCTGGCTATGACTGAAGAAAACACACCGAACGAAGCCGATCAGGTAAACGTCAACGACGGCGCCGCAGGCGAGGGAAGCTCCAATTTCCAGCCCAAGATCGACACCAACCAGGCCGGCGCGTCCGAAGCCTATGGTGAAGGCTCCATCCAGATCCTGGAAGGCCTGGAGGCCGTGCGCAAGCGCCCCGGCATGTACATCGGCGACACGTCTGACGGCACCGGCCTGCACCACCTGGTGTTTGAGGTGGTTGACAACTCGATTGACGAAGCACTGGCC
>NZ_JBFUAZ010000922.1:0-1071 GCF_056406035.1 Polaromonas sp. P1_E1_2
CTTCAGGCGCACGCGTGGCGGTTTTATCCATGTGCCCTATGTGCCCGAACAGGGTGCGCCCAGCTTGCCGCTCGATGAGATCGTGCGCGGGTTGCGGCTGGCCATAGCGGCGGCGCTGGCCACACCGCACGACATCGTCAAAGGCGCCGGGGCCGTCAATTAACGTCAGGGTTAGCGTCTTGCGCGCCGGCATTCTGCGCGGGCATGGCAGGCTCATTGCGCAGCAATCGCCACAGCAGGAATGTGCCAATCACGGCGTTACCCAGCGCAAAACAGGTGACCAGCACCGTGGCCCAGGCATTCAAGGGACGGTTATGTACCACCCAGGCCAGCAAAGGAGACAGCCCGTTGAGCACGAGCATCAGCCAGAACAGGGGGTTTCGCGGCTGGTAAAGACGCAACAGGCGTGACATGTCCATCGCGGCCATACTAACCGCACCGGCCGTAAGACCTTCCGATGATTGCTGAATCAGCGGATGGCGAAGGACGCCGGCATAAAGCCCTGTGCAGGCTGCATTGGCAGCATGCTGCTGACAGTGGCGCCTGCTGCGTTGCTGGCCATCACACCGCCGGACTCCCCCGATGAATCGGCCACAGCCTGACCCTTTTGCGCGCTGGTGATGACGGGCGGCAAGGCTGAGGCGGCCGCGACGCGGGCCTGCTGGATACAACCCTGGCGGGCGGCACCGGCGGTGTTTTCGATGCACTGCGCAATCGCCTGCACTTCAGCCTGGCGCTGATAGTCGCGGATCCTGGCTTTGGTGACTTGCCCGTCCGCCACAAACGCGAAGGCTGCCAGCTGGCAAACAAACACCAGCCCAGCCGCTACCCAGAGCAGCGTCTTGTAAGGCATTTTGTCGAATTTTTGCAAGTGGTCAGAAAACATGGCAGGCCTCCCTGTGAACCTGTTTTCATCCTAGGGAAGCGTTTGCGGTTTCCATCCAGCACTTTTCCCGGGAATATGTAGGATAAAAACCTTTCATTTTTTTACGCGACGTAACGCGGGGCACCGACACCCCCTCGTCTCGCCCTCCCACTTCCTTCCCCGCTTTACCATCGCCCCATGACGCC
>NZ_JBFUAZ010000923.1:0-1068 GCF_056406035.1 Polaromonas sp. P1_E1_2
TGGCAACTGTGGACGGTCGAAAAGCAAAGAATCTGGTTCTTCAGGCTCGTCTGGCTTCTCTCACGGAGGACTTGACTACGACAGCCAGGTATGTAGGCTGGTCCCCTCGGCAGTCCAATGGCGAGAAAGTCTGCCAGGAATTCTCCTCTAGTCAAGCGGAATACTGGACCAGGCTCGCGACATCCAGCTTCGCACCCGACACGGCCAAACCGGCGGATGGAAAGCTTTTTTCTGCAGAGATATGTGTGCAAGTTCCCGAAAGAGCTCGAAAAGCCGGTGCAGCCACTGACGTCGTGGCAGGCGTGAAGGACGCTGAGTACGCAGGGGTTGTTTACCTGCTGCCATCGACGGGCTATGTTTTCGTAGGTGATAAAACCCAAAATGGCGTCAAATTTTATTCAGCAAACTCTGTAAGCCTGCCTCAATTTGGCGCCAAAGGCTTGGTGTGGTTGAAAAACGAGCCATTTGATAACAACTCGGTAAATGCTTCTTTCAACGAAGACGGATCAATGAGTGAGTTGAGCTTCAAAGCGGCCGCGAGGGCTGAGCGGGGGGCCGCTGCTGCATCGGAT
The DNA here is from genome assembly GCF_056406035.1 of Polaromonas sp. P1_E1_2. Lineage (NCBI taxonomy): Bacteria > Pseudomonadati > Pseudomonadota > Betaproteobacteria > Burkholderiales > Comamonadaceae > Polaromonas > Polaromonas sp. P1_E1_2. The sequence goes on from NZ_JBFUAZ010000923.1 coordinate 573, forward strand.
ACGGCCAAATCCCTTGCAGATTTAATGCAACTGCGCGTCGATACCTTGAAAGCTAAAGCAGCGGCCACTGATGAAAGGCAAAAGAAAGAGCAGCAGAATCAGATCAATGCCATCGATTCCCAGATTGCTCTAACGACCAAACAAAATGAACTTGACCTGGCGAAGGCTTCGGCGGGTGACCCGCTTACAAAAGAGAAAGCCCTGCTCCAGAAGCAGATCGAAGTAGAAACGCTTAAACAGCAGTACGACGCACTTCTCAAGAAGAAAGTCGAGTAGCCCGTGAAAGCAGTAATTCTATTCAGTCTGGTGCTCTGGGCAGGGCACGGTACTGCTCAAGAAATTCAGCTAGGGGAAAGACTTGACAGTCGTGACGTTGAACAGCTCCGGGAACTTCGATTGGAACGGGCAAAAAGCCGTATCGCAGAGGTCAACTTGAATGACTCCACGAAAGAGCGATTGTTCAAGAGTTACGACCTCGATGTACTCGACGCAGTTC
>NZ_JBFUAZ010000924.1:0-1068 GCF_056406035.1 Polaromonas sp. P1_E1_2
GGGTTCATTCAGGCTTCAGCACACTGCTCCTGCCAGCAGCGCTGTCCGTGCTGCTGCTGGGTTTGCTTCATGGCTTGCTGGGGGGGGCCTTCCGCCAGTTCATGATCCGGGGCGTGCTGGCGGCCACCATTGGTGCAGCGCTTTCAGCTTCCAAACTGGTCGCCACGTTTTCCTTCATGGCCTTTTTTCCGCGCACTGCCTACCTGCTTCCAGGCGCAGGTACTTTGACAGACACGGTGACCATGATCATGGCCGCCCTGTTCATGGATTCGCAGCAGGCACACGACATCGGGGTGAAGTTGCTCGTCAACCAGCAGTGGGGGCTTAACCCGGAGGAATGGGCGTACAGCTTTGGCACTGCATGCGCAGTACTACTTGTCCTTCTACTTTCCGAGCGCATGATGCGATGGACGCTGACATCCCGGGCACTTAAATGGCCCGCGCCACAAAAACTGTTCATGCTGCTGGCCTTCGTCGTTGGCTTGGTATGGCCCATTGCATTTAACTACTTTGAGCCGCACTGGAATGCCATCCTTAAAAGCATTCCCGTCATCAACTCAACCAGTACGCCACTGCGTTGGATCATTGTGTACATCCCAATGATCGCCGTCGGCACAGGCTTGCTGTTCGAGCGTTCCGGGTGGCCACATCTGAAAGTCGTCGCAGTTATCGCATGCCTCACAGGTCTAGTCATTCAGTCATCATCCGATCCGAGAAAGTTCTATTTCCAGCCGATTTACTATTCCGGCGCCATCGCCATARCTCACCAGCAATTGAAAGAAAAGAGCTTTACGCCTGAGATCAGGGAACTGGGAACCGTCTCAAAGATACAGTCTGGACCGCGGCTGTTGAGGGCCATTGTCAATAACACACTGGTTGCCGGCATGTCGCAACTGGAGTGCTACAACCCGGCGTTTGGATACCGCAGAGAGTATTTTTCAGCCGACGGATTAAGTCCCGGGCCAGTTCTTGCCGAGCACAACGGGTTCCTGAACCTGAAAAACCCGGCCTGCTACGTTTACCCAAAAGAAAACAACTGCAAACCAGGCGATCTTTTCCGTGCAGATC
>NZ_JBFUAZ010000925.1:0-1066 GCF_056406035.1 Polaromonas sp. P1_E1_2
TTTTTAACCAAGGAGTTTTTATGAAGCGTTCAATCCAAAAGGGTTTTACCCTGATCGAATTGATGATCGTCGTGGCGATTATCGGTATCCTGGCTGCGGTGGCTCTGCCTGCCTATCAGGACTACACCATTCGTGCAAAAGTGTCTGAAGTGATCCTGGCTGCATCACAGTGCCGTACCAGCATCACGGAAACCGTGCAATCTGCTGCCAGTTCGAATCTTCCAAGCGCCAATAACTGGGGCTGTGAAAAGAACTCCAGCGGCACCGGTACCGCCGCAAGCGCACCAACGAAATATGTTTATTCCATCAAAACAGACAATGCCGGTGTAATCACGGTGCTCACGCAAAACGTTGCTGACTTGAAGGATGCAGCCGCCACATCGATCCAGCTGGTTCCTTTCAAGGATTCAACCACGGCACTTGTCAACACCGATGTCGGTTCAACCATCTTCAAATGGATTTGTGGTCCTACCACGTCAACTCCAACACCTACTAAATACCTGCCAGGTTCTTGCAGGGGTTAATTGCTGCGCTGCTGCCTGAAACAGCAGTTCGGTATTGCATGTAAAGCGGCGCGTCATTCGACGCGCCGCTTTTATTTTTTGTATGAAGGTAAATAAATCAACGGAGTCCATAACTTGATTTCGGAAACTTTGGTGTGGTAGAGGTCTTTCACTTGGTTAAGGGAAATTTCATCAAGGMATACTCATAAGAGYTGCGCCATACCGAAGCCTGGAAGCCGATCCCGCCAGGGAGTCACAAAACTATTCGAAGGCTGGATGGAGCGCTACGGCAAGGATGCCAACTGACTTTGTACCGTGCGGTTGGTTGCGGCAAGTGCAGCAAAATCAACGACAAAAGGYCGGGTTGCTTGCATGAGCTAATTAATGATTGCGGATCAGTTGACAAAAATGTCGTTGAATTTAGGGGCGTGAGCCAAAAAAGTAAATTGGCAGCCTTTTACGGCCCGAAAATCACGAAAAAGAGGGCTCTTTAACGTGGCACAAAAACTGCTGAACAGTTGAGCTAGTTTTTTTAACCAAGGAGTTTTTATGAAGCGTTCAAT
>NZ_JBFUAZ010000926.1:0-1065 GCF_056406035.1 Polaromonas sp. P1_E1_2
CACTCATTGTTCCCACGGCGGCCGGTGGCACCACCGACATTGCGGCGCGCATGCTGGCCGAGCCCTTGGGCAGGATTCTGCAAACCTCGGTGGTCGTGGACAACCGCGGCGGCGGCAACGGCAACATCGCCGGCCAGATGGTCGCGCGAGGCCCGGCCGATGGCACCAGCCTGCTGGTGCAGTACTCGGGCTACCAATGCATCACGCCGCTGATCCAGCCGGTGCCCGGCTTTGACCCGGCGACCAACCTCAAGCCGCTGGGCCATTTGATTGACGCGCCGCAGCTGCTGGTGGTACGCGGCAACTTTCCCGCCGACAACTTTGTGGACTTCATCAAGTACGTCAAGGCCAACCCCGGCAAGGTCAACTATGCATCCAGTGGCAACGGCTCGCTGCAGCATGTGACGACCGAGCTGCTCAAGGACCTGACCAAGACTTTCATGGTGCACATCCCCTACCGCGGTACGGGCCCGGCGCTGAACGACCTGCTGGCCGGCACGGTGGACTTCACCATCACCACACCGCCGCCGCTGCTGCCGCACATCCGCGCAGGCAAACTCAAGGCGCTGATGGTGACCGGCCGCACGCGCCTGGCCGCGCAACCCAATGTGCCGACCGCCATCGAGACCGGCGTGCCGCTGGTGGCATCGTCGTGGTTCGCGGTCTACGGGCCGACAGGACTGTCCGCCGACCTGCAAGGCCGACTCTCGCTGGCCATCAAGCAGGTGGTGGAGTCGGAAGGCTTCAGGAAGCGCGCCGAAGAGCAAGGCGCGAAAGCGGTTGTGATGAGCGGCGCCGAGCTGGCTACCCTGGGTGACAACGAGCGCAAGATGTGGGGCCGGATCGTGAAACTGGCGAACATTAAAGCCGACTGAAGTCTTTAATAGCCAGCAAAAAGCGGCACAGCCCCGGTGCAAATCGCGCCGGGACTGTGCCGCTTTTTTTGTGGAGGAGAGTCTTAGCTCAGATCGGCGATCAAATCGATGTACTGCTGCATTGCATCGTCCTGCGAGGTGCCCTTGAGGCTGTTCCAGGCGTCCCACTTGGCGCGGGCCACCATGTCAC
>NZ_JBFUAZ010000927.1:0-1063 GCF_056406035.1 Polaromonas sp. P1_E1_2
CCCATAGAGGCGCAGGGTACGGTCATTGCCTGCACCAGGAAACGGCGCAATGAGTTCGGCATTGAGGGTGAGCTTCTTCGGTCCACCGATGGCAAGATCAGACGCATCGCGCGGGCCCAGTGAGCCTTGCTCAAATCCACGCACAGAACCCAGGCCGCCCGAATAGTAATTCTTGAAGAGCGGATAAGGCTGGCCATTCAGGCCTTTGCCCCAGCCAAACTCGCCGTTAAGCGCGATCGTGAACTGCTTGTTGAGCGGAATGTATTTCTGGGCCTGGTAGTTCGCTCGCACGAATTTGATGTCGCCAGCGACACCCCAGTCACCGTAAACCCGTTGATAGAGGCCCGACGTAGGCACCAGCGCGCTGTCGCGGCTGTCGCGCGACCAACCCACTGTCAACGGAATCGAGTTGCTTTTGTAGCCAAACTGGTTCGCATAGTTCAGATAACTAACCGGCAGATTGGTGCCCGGCACAATCGTCAACTGCTCGTAACCGCTGCCAAAATARACGGTGTCATTCTCGGTAAACGGAACACCGAAACGAATACTTGCGCCCCGCGTTTTCAGGCTGTAGTCACCACCTTGGCCCGAGGTAGGCTTCGACGTGCGGTCATAGACATCAATGGTGCGCGAAATACCATCGGCCGTGAAATATGGGTCAATAGTGCTGAGCACRATCTGGCGGTTKGACTTGCTGGTGTTGACTTCAACRCCCAGGTARTTGCCSGAGCCAAAAACGTTTTCCTGCTTGATACCGAATACCAGTGAGAGGCTGTCCGCGCTGGAATACCCCGCACCAAGCTGCAAATTACCGGTTGGCTTTTCAACCACATTGACCGTAATGTCGACCTGGTCGTTTGTACCGGTCACTTCCTGCGTTTCTACATTCACATCGGTAAAGAAACCCAGACGGTCGACACGGTCGCGGGAAAGCCGGATTTTGTCGCCGTCGTACCAGGACGACTCAAACTGGCGGAACTCGCGACGCACGACTTCATCGCGCGTGCGATTGTTTCYGGCCACGTTGATGCGCCGAACATAAGCACGGCGGGATGGTTCTGCC
>NZ_JBFUAZ010000928.1:0-1061 GCF_056406035.1 Polaromonas sp. P1_E1_2
GCCCTGCATGGCGCCTATGGGTTCGCCGGCGTGGCGGAATTCGCTGTCGTAGTCGTCTTCAATGATCCAGGCGCCGTGCCTGCGCGCGGCAGACATCAAGGCCAGGCGGCGTGCCACCGACATCACCACGCCAATCGGATACTGGTGCGAAGGCGTCGTGTAGATCAGCCGTGGTGTGCGTGAACGCCAATCCGCCGCGCCGGCGTGCAGGCCCTCGCCGTCCATGCGTTTGGGCACGATGCGCAGGTCACCCGCATGCATGGCGGCCTTGGCGCCGCGGTAACCCGGGTCTTCCACCCAAGCCGTGTCGCCCGGGTTGGTCAGCAGGCGCACGCACAGCATGAGCGCCTCCTGCGCGCCTTCCGTCATGATGACCTGCGCCGGTTCGCAATGCACACCGCGTGTGATCGCCAGATGGCGCGCAATGGCGGTGCGCAGTTCGGCCTGACCGAAAGGGTCGCCGTAATGCAGCGCCGCCGGCAAGGCCTCGCGCACTGCGCGGTCCAGCATGCTGCGCCAGACGGCCAGCGGAAACTGGGAAAGGGCCGGCACACCGGGCCGCAAGGCGGTGCTGGAGTCGAGGCGTGCGGGGCCCGAGCGAATGTGGGACAGGCGCAGTGCCACACGGGATGGCGCGGTGGCCTCAGGCTGCGCCTCCTGCGTGGCCGGGCGCAGCAAAGCCGCCACGGTGCTTCCCTGCCGGTCGGCGCGGACATAACCCTCGGAAACAAGGTGTTCGTAGGCAATCGCCACGGTATTGCGTGAGACCGACAAGGTTTGCGCCAATGCGCGCGAGCCGGGCAAACGGCTGCCCGCGGCAAGCTGGCCCTTGAGGATGGCCTCTTTGAGCCTGCGGTAGAGCTGGCGCTGCAAAGGCTCGGCGTCGGACCTGTCCAGCGGGGCTTCCAGGAAACCCTGCGGGGTGGAATGCTTTGGAGCGGACTTGTTAGCGGACTGGTTGGAGGGCATCACGCAAGGGTTGTTGAATGGCGAGAAGTTCTGTCGAAGGTCGTGGCACCACAAAATAACGAATTCATGGCACTTTATGAAGTGCCACGAAG
>NZ_JBFUAZ010000929.1:0-1055 GCF_056406035.1 Polaromonas sp. P1_E1_2
ATCATCGGCACCCTCGTGGCTGTCACGCGGCTGGCCAAGGTGCCGGGGCTTTCGCAATTCGCGACCCTATACGTCAGCTGCATGCGCGGCACGCCGCTGCTGGTGCAGCTCTTTGTCATCTACTTCGGCCTACCCAGCATAGGCATCCAGTTCGACCCGATCAGCGCCGGCATCCTGGGCCTGAGCCTGAACGTGGGCGCCTACCTGTCGGAAACCATTCGCGGCGCAATCAACGGCGTGGAGCACGGCCAATGGAATGCGGCCCGCAGCCTGGGTCTGACGCAAGCGCAAACGCTGCGCTATGTGATCGGCCCGCAGGCCCTGCGCCTGGCAGTGCCCAGCCTGTCGAACAGCCTGATCAGCCTGATCAAGGACACCTCGCTCGTCTCGGTGATTGCCGTGGGCGAGCTGATGCTGGCGACCAAGGAAGTGATTGCCACTACCTTCCAGCCCTTTCCGCTGTACCTGGCGGCTGCGGGTATTTACTGGGCGATGAGTGCCTCGTTTGAAACGCTGCAGAAGAAGCTCGAAGTGCGCCTCAACCGCAGCTATCTGCGCTAGCGAAGCGCCGGGCACCAGAATCAGGTGTCGCTGATCAAACCACTCTGAATCGCCTGCTCGGTATTCGCAAAAATCGCCATCGCGGTCAGCATGCGCCGAAAGCCGAGCTTGCGGTAAAACGGCTCTTTGCCGGCGACCGCGTACAGGATGATTTTTTTGTGGCCACTGGAAAGCTTCACCAGCGCCGCAACCATGTCCTTGCCCATACCTGATCCCTGCCGGTCCGGCGCCACTGCGATGTCGCAGATGTAAGAGCAGTCCCTGCCATCCGCTACCGCACGGCCCGCAGCGATCAGCTTGCCGGCGTCATACACAAAACACTTGAACATGCTGTTGGAGAAAACAATCTGCAGATCCGCAGGCTTCTTGTCGCCCAAGGGGGCAACGCGGTAGAGATTGGAGAGCTCTTCCCAGTCCGCATCGGCCATGCCTTCCGATGAATATTTCCAGTCAAGCGCCAAGGTGAACTCCTTTTATCTTCAAACGGTTTGAGG
>NZ_JBFUAZ010000930.1:0-1052 GCF_056406035.1 Polaromonas sp. P1_E1_2
GTACCGAACTTCAAGAAGTAATAGAAGAGAAGAAAGGGCGACGAAAACTGGATATGGAAGGGGTGGTAGACATCTGCGAGCAGACGTTCGGTTATGAGTTTGCCCTCTTTATTGCAGCCATCAGGGCCTCTTTCGCTAAATCGTCCGGGACGGAGGAATCGGCTTCGGACTTCAAAACGTACGCGGATCTTTTGCAAAAGAGATTGAAGTACGGACTTCCATCTGCAGCGTCAGTTTTATATTTTGAGATTGGTTTCGCGGAACGCGTAATTGCACAACATATTGCGGATGAAGTCGGCAGCTCACCCACGTCAGCATATGAGGCACGCATTTCCATCAGAAACAAAGCCGAGGAAATCTCAAAATCTCTTACTAAGTTTCCATCCTACTTCTCGAACGTGCTTTCAGACATCCTCGCTACGTAACCTCTTGCGAATTGAGTCGACGATGAGAGCCGGTTAGCCTGGTGCAGACGTACAGTACACACTTCTACGCCAATCTCATCAAAGCCGCATTCAAGCTATTCCCATGCCCCAAGCCGTCTCCCGCCTACGCGCCACACGCCCGGCGCGCACCTCCAAACCTTTTATGACCTGCGGCGGAGCTGCACCGGTTGCTGTCTGATGCCCAGCCGCCGCACGTGCGCCTTTGTGCCCACGCGTGCGGGGTATGCGCCTAGTCATGGCAGACATCGAGGCTCTGAAACCCAGCAATACGGGCTAGCTACAAAACGCCAAATGGTAGATTCAGAAAAAAGCCCAGCCCCGGGCAGAATAAAAACAACCCATGAACAACAAAACCAAGATCGCCCTCGTCGCAGCCGGAGGAACCCTGTTACTGGTAGTGGCCACCGCCATCGTCATTACCCTGGACACGGACCACAGCAAGAAAGACGCACCACCGCCTGCCGCGACTCTGGCCGCCACGCCACTCGACACCAGCAAAATCCTGACGGGCATGCAGGATCTGCTGGCCAGCTACCGAAAAATCATTGTGCTGTTTGCCGATGAGAAGAAACTGGGTGCGGGCGAACGGGCCATGGCCAACCAGGT
>NZ_JBFUAZ010000931.1:0-1051 GCF_056406035.1 Polaromonas sp. P1_E1_2
GGTGCCCGACGACCCCTTGCTGGGCGAGATCTACAACGACTGGGTTCCCGGCACCGAGCTGGACCGCGAGCACAGAAATTACAGCCTGGACGAATACCGCTACCTGGCCGAGCAGGTCCAGTTCATCATTCAATACTTCGGGCTCCCGCCGGGGGAACTGGACGCGCTTGACTTCGGCTTCGGCTGGGCGCACTGGTCGAAGATGGCCATGGGATTTGGCTGCAATGTATGGGGTGTGGAGCTTTCCGAAGAACGCGCCCGCCACGGCAAATCCGTAGGGCTGCGGGTTGTCGGCCTGGCCGACCTGCCGGCCAGGAGGTTCAGGTTCATCAATACGGAGCAGGTCTTTGAACACCTGACGGAACCCAGGCTGGTGCTCGAGAAACTGCGCGATGCCCTGTCAGGAGACGGGGTCATCAAGATCAGCGTTCCCAACGCGGCTGCCGCGCTGAAAAAAATCAGCCAGGGGAAAGATTTCGGCGCGCTGTCGCCCGACGACCAGATGCCCATTGCCCCGCTCGAACACATCAACGCGTTCAGCCATGAATCGCTCGTCGCCTTCGGAAAAGAGTTTGGCCTGAAACCGCTGCGCCCCAAACTCTATCGGCTGTACAACAGCGCCTCGGGCCTGCTTCAGCCCAAAAATCTGGCGCGGGTCATTGCCCGGCCTGTCTACCGGCATATTTTTCCGGGCACCACATTCATCTATTTTGTGCGCGCCTAGCGCTGCGGCTTCATTTTTGGCGGACCTGGCCGTAGGACGGCGCCGGAAGACGGCCGAGCAGTGCCGCACGGCCTTTAAGATAAAAAAAGCCGCACCGCATGTCGCGGTCCGGCCTGCTTCAGGTTGATTCAGAAAGCGAGGCACCCCATGCTGATCAAAAAAACCATCACCATCGCCGCAATGGCCACTGCCATGTTTCTGGCCGGCGGTCTTGTCATTGCCGCACAAACAACAGACGCCGGTGTGAGCACCACGGCCGGGAATCCGGAAGGCGCAAGGCTGGCGAGCCGCTACARCGCATTTGCCGGCTCACCCCAAAACGCCGAG
>NZ_JBFUAZ010000932.1:0-1049 GCF_056406035.1 Polaromonas sp. P1_E1_2
CCCATATAGCGGCCGCTTGCGCCTGCAACGCCAAATCCGTAGTGAGTCCCAGGATTTCGAACGGTATTGCCACATTCCTCCCACGCTCGATTTCCTGGAAAATCTTTGGCAGATCGGAGGCAAGTGAATGCCAGTCGCAAACCTTCATTTTTGCGTGCAACAGCGAACCAAACACGAATTCGACGTTTGCATCCAGCTCCATGCTCCGCTTGTAACAGTCGGCAGCCGCGTCATGCCGTTTCATCTCATCGAGAGCGACTCCCCGGTTGATCCACACGTCGGGCCAATGCGGTGCAAGCGCCATCGCTTTCGCGTAAGAGGATTCGGCTGCCTCATGCTGCTTCAGTCCGTTCAACGCGATCCCCAGGTTGAGCCAGGCCTCGGCTGAATCCGGCGCCAGCTCGGTTGCCTTGCGGCAGGCGGCTTCGGCGGCCTCGTAATTTTTCTGGTCACTCAATACGCCACCAAGATTGACATAAGCGGGAGCCAGATCCGGACTCAGTGCAATTGCCTTCCTGAAAGCCGTTTCGGCATCGTCCAGCCGTTTCTGTTTGCTCCGGAGTTTGCCCAGGTTGGAGTGGGCAAAAGCATAGTCCGGCGCCAATGCCAGCGCCTGATTCAGACATTGCTCCGCCTTAAGGTATGCCCCCAATTCGGTCAGCTGCAGGCCGATGCTGTTTTGTGCGTCCGCAGAATTGAGTGTCCGAACCCGGGCCTTTTCAAGGGCGTCTACCGCCTCAGGTTTTCTGCCCATCCCACCGAATGCGGTTCCCAGGTGATACCAGGCTTCAGGCAGGTCAGGGGCGAGTTGAAGACTACGTTGGCACCACTCAGCGGCGGCGGCGTATTCACCGCGAGCGTTGGCGGCGCCGGCATTGCCGATGTAGTTGGAAAGAAGCTGCTCCAGCATTTTGATTTTTTGGTYTCCGGGAGGTTATATCTTCGCATGCCCTTCACGCGCAAACAGGCGCGACTGAGGCCAAGGCTGGGGCTAACCCCCTTTTTTGGACGTTCACGCAATTGCCAGACGAGGGCGTCCTTACCTCACT
>NZ_JBFUAZ010000933.1:0-1048 GCF_056406035.1 Polaromonas sp. P1_E1_2
GCGTTTGAAAGCCTCCAACGCTACGCTGGGTGAAACGGATTTGCAAGCTATTAATGATTTGCTGGAGACAGAACCATGACTGAGACCCCTATCGCACCGGAAGAATTGGCTGAGATCGCCCAGCTTGCTAAGAACCAGGCTCATAAGGTGCTTGCGAAGATTCCGCTATTGGGTCCTGTGACATGGCTCATGATGCAGCAGTCTGCCAGCCGACACACGCTGCTCAGTGAGTTGGAGTGGCGTGTTATGCCGGCGCTCATCCTTGATCAGGCCAAGCTCTATATGAAAGATGAAGCGCCCGTGGCGTTTGCGTCCTGGGCACGGCTTAGCGAAGTGGTGGCACAACGTTACATGGGTGCTCCTCATCAACTCGCCTTGACGGACTGGAACTCAGGTGATCAGATCTGGTTGATCGATGTATTTACGCCGTTCGGCGGTGCGCAAGATGTTCTCAAAGATTTACGCGAAAAAGTGTTCGAGGGAAAGGCCGTACGCCAGTTGGTACCGACGGCTCCCACACAAGCCAAGGTGTTGATGTGGGCTGCGATAGGTGCGGCGTCAAGCCACTAGGTTAAGGTTTGCGTAGGTGGAAACTCTCGAAGGACTCGACCTTCACACGCCGAAAGATCTGAAACTATAGACGCGCCTCAGGAGTCTTTTGCCAAGAGGCGAAGCAGCGGCTTCGCTGCGCTTGGTGTCACGTCGCCTGCGAGTGCCGGGTCTGCCCCGGTTTGAGAGGCACTTGTGGGAGGGTTTTCAATACAGCGACAACCGGGTCATCCCGGTTTTCCCTTGTTGATTGACCAGCACTCTTCAGCCCCCGCTCAGAGAAGCGAGGATGCCCGAGCAAGAGGAGGTTTTTAACCTCCCTCGTTCATTACTTCCTTTTGGAGATTCACATGAGTGCCGCTATTGCCGAGGCCGTTGCTGTTGTTGTGGGTGCAGGCGTGTCGCATGTGAAACCGGTGCACGAAAAATGAAGACCGGCCCGATCTGACCTCTTCACCATCAGCAAGGACTTCTTTTCCTCAATGCATTGATCATATAC
>NZ_JBFUAZ010000934.1:0-1041 GCF_056406035.1 Polaromonas sp. P1_E1_2
CAGCCGGACAAGCCATGACGGACGGCGTCGGCATGGTGAGCACATTGCTGCTCAAGGACACCGCCGACCGCACCGCGTACAAAGTGTTCGAGGCCGGCGGCGCCGACGAACTGCCGGGTTTTGAATTTGGCGGCAATGTGATGCTGCTGGCCGACCCGGCAAGCTTGAAAGAATTGCCCTGGGCCGACAAAACCGGCTGGGTGCAATGCCAGCCATGGTTTCCCGACGGCCGCCCGGTAGAACTCGACACGCGCCGGGTACTGCAAGATGCTCTCGCCAAACTGGCGGAGGCCGGCTACAGCATGAAGTGCGGGTTGGAGATCGAGTTCCACATTTACCGGATTTCCGAGGGTGGCAACGCTCCCCAGCTTGACCCGGCGCTGGCCGACTGGCCGGGCTTGCCGCCGGAGGTGCGCATGATCCATCCCGGCTACCACCTCCTGTCAGAGCAATGGGCGGACATGGCCGAAGAGCCGCTGCGCATCGTGCAGCGCACGGCGCAGGCGCTGGGCCTGCCACTGCTGTCGCTGGAAATCGAACTGGGGCCCAGCCAGGTCGAGGCGGTGTTTGAAGCCACCGATGCGTTGACTGCCGCCGACAACATGGTGCTGTTTCGCAGCGCGGTGAAGCAGGCCTTGCGGCGTGCCGGTTACCACGCGACCTTCGTGTGTCGCCCGCCCTTTCCCAACATCATGTCCAGCGGCTGGCATCTGCACCAGTCACTGGTGGACCTGAAAACCGGTGCCAACGCCTTCAAACGCCAAAGCCCCGCGGACGGAAGCACACCCGTGCACGCGCAGTACATGCTGACCGAAACCGGCGAACACTACCTCGCCGGGTTGCTCGCGCATGCGCGCGGCATGACGGCCTTCTGCACGCCCACCATCAATGGTTTCGGCCGCTTTCGGCCGAATGCGCTGGCGCCCCAATCGATTTTGTGGGGCCGGGACAACCGCGGTGCCATGCTGCGCGTAGTTGGCCAATGCAACGACAACGGCACACGTATCGAGAACCGCCTCGGCGAACCCGCCGCGAACCCTT
>NZ_JBFUAZ010000935.1:0-1039 GCF_056406035.1 Polaromonas sp. P1_E1_2
GCCCTACTGCGCCTGCCCCGCCGGTTTTGATGCGATCGCAGCCGCACTGGAATGGGTGGAGCCCGGCCGCATCGCCATCGTGYCCGGCCTGAGCATAGACAAGGGCGGCGTGCCCGACGTCATGCGCGGCGAGGAAACGCAGATCTTTGGCGCCTTGCAGCTGCTGGGTCTGACCCATGCCCGGCTGGTGCTACCCGGCACGCACAGCAAATGGGTCACCGTCGAAAACCGGCAAGTCACTGATTTTTCGACCTGGATGACCGGCGAGTTCTATGCGCTGCTGCGCCGCCAATCCATCCTCGCACGCATGCTGCCCGACGACGAACCCGCGCTGGACGCCGCCGCCTTTGACCAGGGCGTGGCCCATGCGCTGGCCGGCCCCGGCCTGCTGAACACAGCCTTCAGCACACGCACCCTGTCGCTGTTCCAGCGAATGACAACCGAGGCCATGCCCAGCTACCTGTCGGGCCTGGTCATCGGCGAGGAACTCAAATCCCAGGCACTGCCGCGCGGCGAGCCCGTGGTGGTGATGGGCGCCGAGGCGCTCACGGCGCGCTACGAACAGGCACTTGTCCACCTCGGCGTGCCCGTGAAGCGCGTGGGTGCGGGTGCTACCTGGCGCGGCCTGCGCGCCATCGCCGATACCCTGGCCTGACCGGCGCAGTATTGCGTCTCAACCCACAGAACACCATGAACAACGCACACCAAAAATTCTCCCAGGCCCTCGGCGCCCTCCCCCTGGTGGCCATCCTGCGCGGGCTGACGCCGGTAGAGGCCCTGCCTGTCGGCCAGGCACTCGTTGCCACGGGCTGGACGCTGATCGAAATTCCGCTCAATTCACCCCAGCCGCTGGACAGCATTGCCGCCATGGCCAGCGCTTTTCCGCAGGCCCTGGTTGGTGCCGGCACGGTGCTGACACCTGAGGCGGTGTGTGACGTGCACGCCGCGGGTGGCCAGCTCATCGTTTCGCCCAATTTCAACCCGGCGGTGGTGCGCGAAGCTGTCCGCCTCGGCCTGGTGTGCCTGCCCGGCATCATGA
>NZ_JBFUAZ010000936.1:0-1038 GCF_056406035.1 Polaromonas sp. P1_E1_2
AAGCTGTTCGACTCCGACGGAAGCTGGAGTTCAGTTGTCAATGTTCGCGTCAGAGACAAACAGCTGAACGCTTATAATCTGACGATTGCCGACTTTCATACCTACTTCGTGAAGCAGGCGGACAACGACAATGCCCAGCCGGTATGGGTGCACAACGCCTGCGGGCCGGACATCAATAGGTTTATTCAGGAGAGCACGAAGGACCGAGCTTCCGACTTGTTTGAGGCAGCAAAGTCCCAGTTTGATGTCTTGGCCAAGGGCGAAAGTGTCGGTACAAATGGCGGCTCTATTATCGCATCATCTCTGAAAGGGGTTTCTCAGGAGGAAATACAATTCGCTTACGATTCGGCGACGTTCGGAAACAAGGTTGTCATTCTCGGTGGCTCTAAGAGCCAAGGGCTGGACTTCTTGATAAATGACCAGCGTTTCGAGTTGGCGACCGTATCAAAGAATAGCACCGTCACGGTGCAACGTTCTATCCTGGAAAAAATTGACTCTAAAACCCGGGTGGCCTCGGGGGCTTCGATTGTCATAGACGGCCGCGCCGCTAATCTGAGCCGCGGGACAGCCGAACAGGCCATGAAAAATGTCATGTCGGATGCCCTGTACGACCAGAACGCGCCAACTATAACGATTTACACGGCACAGGGTAAACTTGTGTATTCCTATCCAAAGTAGAGGTCGAAATGTCGGTTGATTACATGCTTTTGAATCTCGATACCGGGGACATGATCGCTGTTGGCAAGCAAAGGACCCATCCTGCTGTCCCGGAAATCGGGATCTTGGAAGATCATACGTTTTTTGACGGTATTCCTCACTGCGATCAGTCAGAGGATCGGGAGGAATTATACAGGCGATCGGGGCATATTCTAAATTTTTTCCTGGCTCACTCGAGAGGGTGCCGGATAATAGTCATGGCTACGCAAGATATTCTAGATATACTTGATGAAATGGATGAAGAGCCAGGTGAACCTATCATGCATGGCGGGTCCATGCATATTCAAAACGAAAGAGTTGGAGCGCCATACTTTCAAAGAC
>NZ_JBFUAZ010000937.1:0-1038 GCF_056406035.1 Polaromonas sp. P1_E1_2
GATCAGGCATGCACCAGATGCATGTCCGACCTGCAGCGCAAACCGCTCTTCCCCGCGGTAACGGAGCCCATCCCGGTGGAGCTTGCTGGTCACGGCTGCGAAAGTCTCTACGTACCCTTTCCTGCGACTGCATCGGTGCATGCGGCCTGCTTGGCAGCCGAAATGGTCGTGGACTGGAATCGAGGTGCTCCGTCGCCCCGGCTGCGCACCCGGGTCCTACGCTCAGGCTTCTCGCCGGCCTCGGGCGATGTAGACGTGCCAAGACTGCCGCAATGCCCAGCGTGCAGTTCGTAAGCGAATGGGTAACGCCTGACCGGAAGCGGCTCGTGGTGTTCGCTCCAGCAACCATCCAGGTCTTCATGAGGCACCGACAGCGGTTTCCGTGGCAGACAGAGGCTGGCGGCATTCTCCTCGGTAAGCGACGAGGGAATCATCTTGAAGTGCTGTTCGTAACTGAGCCAATGACTACAGACAGGCGCCGACCGTTCTTCTTTGAACGCGAGGCTCATGGCCATGCAACTGCGGCCATGGAGGCGTGGGCTGCTAGCGGCGGAACAATCGACTATCTCGGCGAATGGCACACACACCCTCAACGGGTTCCTGTGCCTTCGGACATCGACCGGACGGAGTGGCGGAAGCTTTTTGCGGGCCGAGCCAAGCACTTGCCTCTCGCTGCAGTCATAGTGGGGACTGCCTGCCTCCACGTTGAGCTCCTGCGCGTTGAAGCGCAGATTGACCTCAGGCCAGTGGTGGACGGCTGATTCAAACCAAGCCCCCCCACCGCCAGCTTGTAGCCCATAAAAAAGGGGGCCGAAGCCCCCTGGTATTACGTAATCAGGTAAACGTAATGGTGAAAACGTCCTGTAAGCAACAGTTTTGCGCAGTCGCTGTTTACGAAATCATGACCGAAATGCTCGATTTTGATAATCATTTTTGAGTCCTCCTTTCTCGCCACTATCTAAGTGGCTCTGCTATTTATGCAGCAGTGCCTCAAAAAGGCAAAAAAAGCGAAAAATGGAAAAAGAGGGACGCGTAAAC
>NZ_JBFUAZ010000938.1:0-1035 GCF_056406035.1 Polaromonas sp. P1_E1_2
CCAGGATGTAGGCCACACCCCGCAACCGCAAAGAAGCGCTGTGCCACCATTTCTGCTGCGGGAGCTCGCCACTGCCTTGCCGCCACAAGCGCTCAAACGCATCCTGCAGTTCGGCAAAAACGCCGGTCGCACCCGACAACAGCAGCGCAAAAGCAAACAGCGAAGCCGTGATGCCCTCTGAAGGAGCCTGGGCACTTGAAAGTGCCTGCTGTACCACCTGTGCGCCCTGCGCGCCGATAACGCTGCGGATTTGATCCACCAGACTGGTTTCGATATACCGGCGGTCCAGCCACCAGCCAAGCACTGCCACCATCAGCACCAGCAACGGCGCCAGGCTGAGGATGCCGTAGAACGACATGGCCGCGCTCATGCGCATGCCGCCTGCATCAATCCAGTGGTCGATGGCCTGC
Organism: Polaromonas sp. P1_E1_2; assembly: GCF_056406035.1. Classification (NCBI taxonomy): domain Bacteria; kingdom Pseudomonadati; phylum Pseudomonadota; class Betaproteobacteria; order Burkholderiales; family Comamonadaceae; genus Polaromonas; species Polaromonas sp. P1_E1_2. The sequence goes on from NZ_JBFUAZ010000938.1 coordinate 411, forward strand.
CACAGGGGCCGGTAAAGAGGCCTGAAAATCTTCTGAAGGGAAGAAAGCGCGAAGGCCGGCGAGGCCTGAACATGCGGATCGGGTTTCTCCATCATCCCGGAAGCTTAGGAAACCCGCAGCAAAGACCCAACCGGACAGCAGCTCCCCGCACCGTAGGCGTGAACCGACGGGAATATGGAAACTGGTAGAGAAAATCGGGTAGAGGCGCTGCTCAGCGCCCCGCAATGAACCGGTGCTGGACCGGCTCACCCTGGCCGGTTGTCTTAACCGGCTGTCTTGAACAGCGCTGCGACTTTTTTCTTCGGCTTGATATTGGCCGACACACTGCTGCGCGCGGGGGCAGCTTTGGCGGCGGCTTCCCAGGCGGGCGTGGCATCGGGCGCAGCGGTTGGTTCGTAGGGCTGGTCAAAAAACGGGTCACGCGGCGCCGCCGGCTGGCGATGCGGCGTGTATTCGCGCCGCTCCCGCGGCTGGCGCGCTTCACGCGCATGGCCGCCCTCTTCACCTTCACGGTACATGCGGCGGCCGTCATTGATACGGCCCTGCTCGCTGATACGGGGCTGGTCTTCCTCGAACTCGATGGGCTCCAGTTCGATCTTGGTCTTGATCAGTTTTTCAATATCAG
>NZ_JBFUAZ010000939.1:0-1027 GCF_056406035.1 Polaromonas sp. P1_E1_2
AAACAATGCTGTGATTGAAATCAACGTACCCCATCCCAGGCACGACAATTTCATCAACGATCCTACGCATGTGCGAATCATCACGCCCGCCCTGTTTGCACTGTTTGACAAGAAAAACAATGACGAGTGGAAATTGCAAGGCATTCCCAACTCACCTTTTGCCCATTATCTGAGTGTAGATTTTGTGACCACTCATGTAGACGTAGTCATCGCCGACCCCTACAGCCAGATGTTTTCGGAGGGGAAAATTTCAGGCGAAGAGCTGGAAATCATGGCGCGCGAAAAAAACAATATCGTCGCAGAATACAGAATCAAACTGTCAGTGAGAAAGCCAGAAAACCGGGTTTGATGACCACCATGAATCCGGGAATTGAAACCGGCATGGGAAAACCACCGCAGGCGTTTACTGGCGAATCAGGTCCGCCCCAGCCGGCGTCTTGAACTGGAAGGCGGCAGGGCCAAGTGCAGGGTTGATCTCGAACTGACTGAAGGTCATCACTGACTTCTGGCCAAAGCTGTCAAGGATTTCCAGCATGGCGAGTTCGCTGCCCTTCCCGGTCGGTTTGAAACCGACACTGATGCTCTGCAACTGGCCGTCTTTGGTTTTGGGTTTGGCCTGTATCCACTGCAAACCATCTCTGTCAGGCAAGGACGCCAGGTTGAAATCGGCTTGCAGGCCCTTGAGGTCTGCAGCAGCGGCGATCAYGGCGGCCGGGGTTCCGTTCAGTACCTGGGCCAGCTTGCGCGAGGTGACCTGGTTCAAGTCTGCGTCATAGAGCCACAGGGTCTGGCCGTCGGCCACGATGGTTTGTTCAAAAGGCTTTTTATAGACAAAGCGGAAACGGTTGGGCCGCGAAAACTCAAACGTACCGTTCGACGTCTTGCTGCGTGCAGCCTGGCCGTCCTTGCCGGGCGCCGTCACCACCTGGGTGAACTCGGCGCGGCCGCTGCTGACGGTCTTCACGAAAGTTTCGAGGCTTTCCAGGCCGTCGGCCCATACGGAATGGGCGCAAGCAGCTATCAAAAC
>NZ_JBFUAZ010000940.1:0-1026 GCF_056406035.1 Polaromonas sp. P1_E1_2
GGCACAACCAGCGTCCACGGCGTTTTTTGCCACGCCAGGACTTCTTCCTGCAGCAGATGGGCCGATTGCGGGAAGGCCTGCGCCCAGCCGGCGCGGCAGTTCAGTACAAAAATCTTTCCGGGCTCGGCGCTGCTTTCGAGCTGGAGGCCTTTGAGGTCAGGGTCGCGCCGGGCGTGGCAGAGGATGACGGCCAGGCGCAGGCACAGCAGTTGCTGGACGAACACGCGGTCTTCGAAATTGACTTCAAGCTTGCGCAGCTTGCCGCGGTGGCCCAGCACCAGAAGGCTCAGGCGATGCAGTTCGGGCAGGGCAAAGCCCGGCGCGTCGGCGTTGTCCAGGATGTAGGCGCCATGCTTGTGATAGTCGCTGTGCGAGATCTGGCTGCCGATCTCGTGCAGCTCTGCGGCCCATTCCAGCTTGCGCTGGAAGCGGGCAGATTCCGCAGCGGGCATGCCCTTGCCGGCCATGACGAACAACTGCCTGGCGACTTTGCTGACGCGTTGGGCCTGTGCGTTGTCGGTATTGAATTTGCTGGCCAGGCGCTGCACGGTGGTAGAGCGCAAATCGGTCAAATCCTGCTCACGGTCCACCAGGTCATAGAGCACACCGTGGCGCAAGGCGCCTTGTGCGGCTTCCATTTGCGCGATGCCCAGGAGATCGAACACGGCCCTCAGCACGCTCACACCGCCGCCTATGACGGCGCGCCTGTCGTCTTTCATGCCGTCGAGCTTGAGGCGATCGGCGCTTTGCGCCTTGAGCAGCCGGTCCAGCAGCCAGTCGAGGCCTTCTTGCGTGACCATGCCCGCGGGCCAGCCCGAGGCTGTCAGTACGTCGCTAACGGCGCCAATCGTGCCGGAAGACCCATAGGCGGTGTCCCACGCATCGGCGCGGTAGATATTGACGGCTTCGTCAAGCACCGCCTTGGCGGCGACCTCTGCCGTCTGGAAGGCGCGCGGGTTGAACTGCCCGTCGGGGAAATACTTCATCGACCATGCCACGCTGCCGACGCGATAAGACTCCATGGTC
>NZ_JBFUAZ010000941.1:0-1022 GCF_056406035.1 Polaromonas sp. P1_E1_2
CCTTGGGGGCGGGCGGGTCCACGAATTGCGTGAGGATTTCTGCAGGAATCACGATTTCGGCGGCGCGCATCAACAAGCCGCTTTGCAGCGCCCAGATGAACCCCACGTGCAGGCCCACTACCACGAGCGCGATAACAGCATTGCGGCTGAGGGGCTGGCGCGGCGGGGCGGGGCGTGGTGCGGTGGAGAAAGTGGCGTTCATCGAGAGGGAGATAGGTGGGCGAATGGCCACATGAGGCGCGGTTTCGGTCAAAAAGGCAACCAGGAAACTAGCGGCGGAAGATCCACCACGCGGAGCCTATCACCAGCACAAGGCTGACAGGAAGGGCCGAAATCAGTATTGGGGAGAAGGTTRCAAGGTGTTCCATGGGCTGCCTTCCAGCGTGTGGGCGGCGAGCTTGATATTGGCCGTCGGGCAGCTGGCACTGCACTGCGCCACCACGTCGCGGGCGCAGCCTTCACACTGGCCGCACTGGGTGGCCACGCCGAGTTCGAACTGGATCTCGTCAAAGCCCAGGCCTGCTCGGGCATGGCGGGCAATTTCGCGGTCGGAGATTCGGCGGCAGACGCAAACGATCATGGATGGGCTTGGCTGATGATTGATTCAATCGGTGTGTTGATTATAAATGCGAATCTATCGCATTTGCAATCATGAGATGCGGATTTCAGGAAGTGCGAGCTATTTGCAGAGGATTTTTGGCCTTGTTTTCGAAGCCAAATTCAGCAGTAAGCCTTTCTGGGCGGGCGCAAGCAGCTATGAATTAGATAGCGAAAAGGCTGTTTCTGGGGGTGAGCGAGGCACCATCGGGGTGATGGGTTGCTAAAACCCTTCACGATGCAGGACAAACGCGCTCCAACCGCCTAAACCTCAGCCCACATCCGCAGCAGGTTGTGATAGCAGCCTGTAAGCCGTACCACCTCGGCACCTTCGGCCGCACCTGGGGTTGAGCGTTCCAGGTCCTTTTGGCGCAGCGAGGTAATGGCCATATCCATTTCATACAAAAGCCGGCGCTGGGCATCGG
>NZ_JBFUAZ010000942.1:0-1021 GCF_056406035.1 Polaromonas sp. P1_E1_2
GTATAGAACAGGCCTTGGGGTGTGGGTTCAAAGCGCGTCTTGCTCAACCCGAAGACACCGAGCAACGCGCCGAGGCCCAGGCCACCGGCGAGCCACCAAAGCCGTTCGGGATGCTCACGGGCGGCGAAGCCAAGCAAAACAAGCAGGACGGGAAAGATGGCCAAAGTTACCCAAGGGCGGATCCTCGACAGGCGCTGACGCCCGACCATGCGGCGAAAGCGCGCGTAAACACGCCACGCGACCAACGGAAGAAGCACAAGCAGTGTGATGGTGGAAGAACTCGGCGCTTGCATGGTGTTGGCCTTCAGGTAGCGAACAATGGGCACAGACGACAGAAATTGCCTGACACGGTGCTCCCGGGACTATCGATGGAGAAACGATGCCTGCAGAAACCGCAGTCCCGCCAGTATCTGCTGAACCCGCTCACCTGACAGCGTCCCGATGTGCGCACCCAAGCGTGTTTTGTACACGGAAGACACCTGCGACACAACCACCACGCTTTGCTTCTCGAGATTCCCCTCACCAGGCTCCAGCAGGACATTGCCGGGCTCCGCAGCGCGGTTCAGATTGGAGGTCAACACAGACAACAACGGTGCTGATGCGGGAGCGGTTGAACAGGTCGTCTTGCACAACGACATGGGGATGCGGGGAGCCCGGGATGGAGCCGCGTGAGGGGTCCGCTTCAATCCAGAACACATCGCCCTGCTTGATGGTGTCGGGGAAAGGGCCTTGTGGGGCTTCTGGGTCTCTGTCCATGAGTTGTCTATAGCAATAGGCAGCCCGGCGAAAGGGCTTTAGAAAACACCTGCCTGACCTTTGTCAAACGCGGCTCGCCACTCCCTGTAACCCGCCAGTTCGCTTTCTGTCACTGCTGCATGTCCGATGCGGGTTTGACCTGCTGCCGCTCCTGGCGAGCGATTTGGCGCATGTCCGAGCTGAACGGTCCATTTCCCGTTTACCGCTGCCGCTCGGGCCTCTTCGATCGTCTTGAATTCCGCCGCCCCATAAGAGCAACCGATAA
>NZ_JBFUAZ010000943.1:0-1017 GCF_056406035.1 Polaromonas sp. P1_E1_2
GGGTGTGCCCAGGTGGATGTCGGAAATGAAGATGGTGCGATAGCGCTTGCGCAGCGAGTCGTCGTCATCGCCATCACGATCGTCGTTGTTCGCGACTAAGCCATTGCCCAGCGCGCCCATGGCGTCAAACATGCTGCGCATCAGGCCTCCGAAGGGCTGCCCGACACAGGCCTGCCGGAAAAATGCTTGAGGTAGCGCGGCGGCAGGTCGGCGATGCGCATCATCATGGGCAGGTCGGCCGAATTGAAGTCCGGGTCCCAGGCCGGTGCGCCCAGCACCTTGGCACCCAGACGCAAATAGCCCTTGATCAGCGCGGGCGGCTCCACGTCCAGCGTGTCGTCCAGCTTTTCCACCGGCAGCGCCAGGCGCGGCGTCACGCGGTATTCAATGGGTGCCAGATGCGTTTGGCGCACCTGGCGCCAAATGCTGGCGGCCGCATGCCCGCTGGACACACCGTTGTGCTGCATCGGGATGCTGGCGCAGCCGATCATCGTGTCCAGCTGGTTGCGGACCATGAACTCAGCCAGCGCACCCCACAGCGCCAGGATGACGCCGCCGTGGCGGTGGTCGGCATGCACGCAGCTGCGGCCCAGCTCGACCATGCGCTCACGCAGGGAGCGCAGGCGGGTCAGGTCGAACTCGGTGTCGCTGTAGGTACTGCCCACGCGCTTTGCCTGGGTGGGCGTCAGCACACGGTAGGTACCTATGACTTCCTGGCTGTCGGCATCGCGCACCAGCAGGTGTTCGCAATAGTCGTCAAACAGGTCCACATCGTGGCCTGGCAACGTCTTCGAGAGGTTCGCGCCCATTTCGAGCGCAAAGACCTGGTACCTCAGGCGCTGTGCCTGCCGGACCTCGTCCTGGTGCCGGGCCCAGCTGACCGTGATTTTCCCCACGGCAGGCCTTTGAACAACGGCGGGAATGACAGCATGACCGCTTTGATGAAGTGACCCCCGTGGCATTGCGACTGGCGACAATGCAAAGGTGGGATTGGGCAGTTCTTTCATGGCTAACTCC
>NZ_JBFUAZ010000944.1:0-1016 GCF_056406035.1 Polaromonas sp. P1_E1_2
GTATGTACACCGACGCCATGCAGCAGGTTTATTCCAGTGTGACCAAGGTGATGGTCGAGTCCCGTCAGGGCTCCAACCTGCTGTACCTGCCGCTGGACAAAATCATGCAGATGACGACGCAGGGTGATGCTGGCAGTACCGCAGAGCCCGCGCTGGTTCCCGGCGCAGCGTCTTCGCCAACGGTGCCTGCCGCGCCTGTTTCCAGCTTGCCCCTTGATGCCCGATCCCGCGATGCTTCCCGCACGCGCGATCGTGAAACACGCTAAGGAAGACGATCGTGAATAGAGTTGGATTTATCATTTCTTCGTTGCTGGTGATCCTGGCATTGCTCAGCTCCACGCTTTTTGTGGTGGACCAGCGGCAGTTCGGCGTGGTTTATGCGTTGGGGCAGATCAAGGATGTGGTCACTGAACCGGGCCTGCATTTCAAGATGCCACCGCCGTTCCAGAACGTCTCTTACATCGACAAGCGCCTGCTGGTGCTCGACAGCGTCGACGCCGAGCCCATGCTGACGGCAGAAAAGCAGCGTGTCGTGATCGACTGGTACGTGCGCTGGCGCATCATCCAGCCCACCGACTACATCCGCAACGTCGGCCTGGACGAAAAAACCGGCGCCAACCAGCTCAACCGCGTGGTGCGCAATGCCTTCCAGGAAGAGATCAACAAACGCACCGTCAAGGACCTGCTTTCGCTCAAGCGCGAAGCCCTGATGGCCGACGTCAAGCGGGAAGTGCTTCAAGCCGTGCAGGGTGCGCAGCCCTGGGGCGTTGACGTGGTCGACGTGCGTATCACGCGCGTGGACTATGTGGAAGCCATCACCGATTCCGTCTACAAGCGCATGGTTGCGGAGCGCCAACGCGTGGCCAATGAACTGCGTTCTACCGGTTTGGCAGAAGGCGAAAAAATCCGTGCCGACGCCGACCGCCAGCGAGAAGTCACCATCGCCAACGCCTACCGCGATGCGCAAAAGGTCAAAGGCGAGGGCGATGCCGAAGCCGCTCGCACCTATGCCGAAT
>NZ_JBFUAZ010000945.1:0-1014 GCF_056406035.1 Polaromonas sp. P1_E1_2
ACCCTACAATTTGGCTGGCGTCTGCATAGGCGCTTTCGCTGGGGGTGTTGCTGCAATTCGTCGCGCGAATTGCGGTGGCTGAGAAAGTCCCTTTGAACCTGATTTGAGGTAATCCTCGCGCAGGGAAGCATGTTCCGGATGCCCGCTGTTCTTTCGGGCTTCAAGCAGGCCGACCTGGCATCGATGATCGGAACTGCTGATGACCACGACTTCTACTTCTGCCGCCGCCGGCAACACCGCGCTTGCGCCATTGCCCTCCAGTGACCGCCTGTTCGGCTGGAGCGACCATGCTGCGCTCTGGCTCAGCCTCGGGGTGGGCCTGCTGGTCATGCAGATCGGCGCCTACCTGGTGCCGGCCGTTGGCACCCAGACAGCCTTGCTGGTGATCGTTTGCGGCTCGGTACTTGGCGCCGGCTTRCTGGCCTGGACGGCCAGGATCGGCTGCGACAGCGGGCTTTCCAGCGCCGGGCTGATGCATGCCACCTATGGCAGCAGCTTTGCGCGCCTGCCGGTGCTGCTCAACATCGTGCAGCTCATCGGCTGGACCACGTTTGAGCTTGTGGTGATGCGCGACGGCACCATGGCCATTGCGCGCCAGTCGGGCGGCTTTACCGGAGCCTTGTGGCCCCTTCTCGCTACCCTGCTGTGGGGTGCGGTGCTGCTGACGCTGCTCTCAGGCTCCATGGTGAAACTGGTGCGCAAATTCATAGGCCGTTATGGCCTGCCGCTGGTCATCGCCTCGCTGCTGTGGTTGAGCTGGCAATTCCTGGCCAAGGCCAATGCCCAAGGACTGAGCGCGCTGTGGATGCGGCCCGGCGAAGGCGGCATGAGCACGCTGTCCGCACTCGACCTGGTGATCGCAATGCCGGTGTCGTGGTTACCCCTCGTGGCCGATTTCGCGCGCCATGGACGCGATGGCAAAGCCGCGCTGCGCGGCACCTGGATGGGCTATGCCGTCGCCAATATCTGGTGCTATGCGCTGGGCGTGCTCGTCGCTATCACGGCGCCCAGTAC
>NZ_JBFUAZ010000946.1:0-1010 GCF_056406035.1 Polaromonas sp. P1_E1_2
CGCCTTCACCGGCCTGGCGGCCCTGGAACAGGTCACGCTGGCCACGGTGGCACCGGGCATTGCCGAGGCGCTGGTCGCCACCGCCATCGGCCTGTTCGCCGCCATTCCGGCCGTGGTGGCCTACAACCGCTTCTCGCATGACATCGACCGCGTTGCCAACCGGCTCGAAACCTTCATCGAAGAGTTTTCCAACATCCTGCAGCGCAATCTGGGCGCCCAATCACCCTCCGGCCACTGAAATGTTGGCCCCCACGCTTTTCACTTCGTGTAATACGCTGCCCCCCAAAGGGGCTGGCCTTGCTCGGGGCGGCCCTTCGCTGCGGCCGTCCGTCTAGGAGACCGCCATGCCAGCAGTCAATTCCCGCCGCGGCCGCAACCGGCGCACCATCAGCGAGATCAACATGGTGCCGTTCATCGACGTCATGCTGGTGCTGCTCATCATCTTCATGGTGACCGCGCCGCTGATCACGCCCAGCATGATCGCGCTGCCCAAGGTCGGCAAGGCGCCCAGCCAGCCGCAAAATCCGGTGCAGATCCTGATCAGCAAGGATGAAACCGTGCAGATCAAGATCAAGACCGACAGCGTGCCCAGCAACGTGCGCAACGTCGCAGCTGACATCGCCCGGCTGGAGCCGGCCGTGAAAGCCGTCGGCGCCGAAGCGGTTCCCGTGGTCATCAGCGCCGACAAATCGATCAAGTACGAAACCGTGGTCCAGGTCATGGACAATCTGCAAAAAGCCGGGGTGTCGCGCGTAGGCCTTTCCGTGCAAACCGGCAACAAGTAGCCGCCCGCAACCCGCCATGCCCAGCGCCGCAGACCGCCTCGAATTCGGACCGCCCCGCGACAGCGGGTCGTTGCGCGCATTCGGGCTGGCCCTGCTTGCCCACATCCTGCTGATGGCCGCGCTGACCTGGGGCATCAACTGGAAGCACAGCGACAAGGCCGTGTCGTTCGATGCCGAAATCTGGTCCAGCGTGCCGCAGGCGGCGGCGCCCAGGCTGGTGGAAGC
>NZ_JBFUAZ010000947.1:0-1010 GCF_056406035.1 Polaromonas sp. P1_E1_2
CTTCTGCGAAGGTGGCAGAAGAGATTCTGGGTAAACCATGAGTTTTGGTCATGGGTTTGCCGCGAAAATGAATGACACATATCGCACGGCTGTTCCTACACTACCGATGCCAGTTTCCCGAAACTACCAACCCACCGCCCCCCGAAAGGACAAGCATGAAATTCACCATCCTCATGACCGCCGTGCTGCTGACAGCCGGCCTGGCCACCACCGCCGGCGCGCAAACGGTACCGACGCTGAAAAAGATCGCCGACAGCAACAAGATCACCGTGTCGTATCGCGAAGCTTCGGTGCCTTTCAGCTACCTGATCGGGTCCAAAACCTCGGTGGGTTTTTCGGCAGAACTGACAGAAGCCATCATTGACGACATTCGCAAGAAGGTGAAAAAGCCGAATCTCGAAGTCGCCTACATGCCCGTGACTTCGCAAAATCGCATCCCCTTGCTGGTCAACGGCACCTACGACCTCGAGTGCGGCTCGACCACCAACAACACCGCGCGCGGCAAGGATGTGGCATTTGCCATCAACCACTTCTACACCGGCACCCGCCTGCTGGTCAAAAAATCATCCGGCATCAAGAACTACGCCGACCTGGCCAAAAAGACGGTGGCCAGCACGACAGGCACCACCAACGCGCAGGTGATCCGCAAGTACAGCGCCGATAAAAAGCTCGACATGCAGCTCATCCTGGGCAAAGACCACGATGATTCGTTGCTGCTGGTTGAGAATGACCGTGCCCTGGCTTTTGCCATGGACGACATCCTGCTGTTCGGCCTGATGGCCAACTCCAAGAATCCGGCGTCGCTGGAAGTCGTGGGTGATTCGCTGCAGGTGGAGCCCTATGCCTGCATGTTGCGCAAGGACGACACTGAGTTCAAGAAGCTGGTGGACGGCACGATCATCCGCCTGATCAAGTCCGGCGACTTTGCCAAGATGTACGCCAAGTGGTTCACCTCACCCATCCCGCCAAAGGGCGTGAACCTGAACCTGCCAATGAGCGAAGAGCTGAAG
>NZ_JBFUAZ010000948.1:0-1010 GCF_056406035.1 Polaromonas sp. P1_E1_2
GCAATGGTTGCAACCGACCCACCCTTGCGGGCCTTGACGGTGGTGCGGCGTGTCACGACTTCGGGAGAGAACGAGACCTGGGCGGTATCTGCAACGTGGCTGGTAACGTCGTTTTCCACCTTGGCGGAACGCGGCACCAGCAAGGTCGAGCCTGCCTTGATGAGCATGCGCGGCGGTATGTTGTTGACGCTGCGCAGATCGGCCTCACTCATGCCGGTGCGGCGTGCTGCTTCGGCCGGGTTCATGGTGCTGGGCGCCGACCAGGCGGTCCAGCTGGCATATTGCCCCTGGGTGTAGGCCTCGAAGTTGCGCTGAAACACCGTGGCGTTGTCCCAGGGAAGCAGTATCTGGGGCGTTCCTGCCGCAATGATGACGGGGCGATGTGCTGAAGGGTTCAGTGCCTTGAAGTCTTCAATCTTGACGTCCGCAAGGCGTGCGGCCAGGGCCACATCAATGTCGCGTGTGATCAGCACCTGCTGAAAATAAGGGTGGTTTTCGATCAGCGGCAATTCCGTGCGGAATGCCTGGGGATTGGCCACAATGTTTTTGACGGCCTGCAGCTTGGGCACGTAGAGCCTCGTTTCTGCCGGCATGTTCAGGTCGGTGTAGCTGGTGCCCAGCCCTGCTCTCTGGTTTTTGGCGATGGCGCGGCCCACGCTGCCCTCCCCCCAGTTGTAGGCCGCCAGCGCCAGATGCCAGTCGCCAAACATGCCATGCAGCTTTTGCAGGTAGTCCAGTGCCGCACGGGTGGAAGCCAGTACGTCGCGCCGGTCGTCGCGGAAAGCGTTTTGTTTCAGGTCGAAATATTTGCCGGTGGCCGGCATGAACTGCCACATGCCGGCGGCTTTGGCGCTGGAAACGGCCTGCGGGTTAAAAGCGCTTTCGATGAACGGCAGCAATGCCAGTTCCGTCGGCATCTGGCGGCGCTCGAGTTCTTCAACGATATGAAAAAGGTATTTGCTGGAGCGCTCGGTCATGCGCTGGATATAGTCCGGCCGGCTGGCATACCA
>NZ_JBFUAZ010000949.1:0-1008 GCF_056406035.1 Polaromonas sp. P1_E1_2
CCGTGATACTGCGCGTGGACACACCCATTGAGGTCGACTACTACCGCCACGGCGGAATTTTGCCGTTCGTGCTGCGACAGTTGCTCGCTTGATGTTCAGACAAGCCCTGATAGCCGGCGGCGGCATCGGYGGATTGGCGGCGGCGCTCGCGGTATCGCGCGCCGGCTGGTACGTCCGCCTGTTTGAACGCGCCAGCGCCTTCAGCGAAGTCGGCGCCGGCATTCAGCTCGGTCCCAATGTCGTCAAAGTGCTGCATGGCTGGGGGCTGGCCGACGCGCTCCAGGCCGTGGCTGCCATTCCCGAGCGCCTGCAGGTGCGAAGTGCCATATCGGGCCAGCTGCTGGGCGAGTTGCCGCTTGGCGCCGCTATGGCCCAGCGTTATGGCGCGCCTTACCTCTCCATTCATCGCGCCGACCTTCACGGCCTGCTGCTGCAGGCCGTGCAGCAGCACGCCGACGTGAAGCTGCATCTGAGCCGGCCTCTGCAGTCCTTCAGCCAGACCGCGCAAGCCGTCACGGTGCAGGCCGACGACGGCCCTGGCATTGAAGGCGACGCCCTCATAGGTGCTGACGGCATCTGGAGCACAGTGCGCCAGGAACTGCTGGGTGACGGTCTGCCACGCCGCACCGGCCACCTGGCTTACCGTGCCCTGGTGCGGCAATCCGATCTACCTGAATTGCTCAGGAGCCGGCAGATCACGGTCTGGCTGGGGCCGCGCATGCACGTGGTGCAGTACCCGGTGCGCGGCGGTGAATGGCTCAATGTGGTGGCCATCGTGCAGGGTGAAGCCGCTGCCGAAGCCGACCTCTGGGACCACAGTGCCAACACCTCCGATCTGGGTGCGGCGACGGCCGGCTGCTGTGCCGCGCTGCGCGAGGTACTGGATGCCATCGGGGGCTGGCGCTTGTGGGTGCTGCACGACCGCGCGCCGATGCGGGGTGCCCACCAGCACGCTGTAGGCCGTGTGGCCTTATTGGGCGACGCCGCCCATCCGATGCGGCCTTACCT
>NZ_JBFUAZ010000950.1:0-1007 GCF_056406035.1 Polaromonas sp. P1_E1_2
TGCCTGGTGTTCGTTCACATCTTTTCGCCGGGCAACTGGCTGGCCTGTTTCACCCAGTCAGCTAACTGCGCTTCGTCGAAGGGGTCGTCTTCATGGATGTCGAGGTAGCGTGTGTCTTTGCTTTTCGACTCGCCAGGAGGAACGGGGCGCAACGACGTACCGCGAAAAAATGCCACCTTGACGTACTTCGTGAAGCAATGAACGCTGAGGAACCAGCCTTGGTCCTCCACACCGTAGAAGGGTGAATTCCATTTGACGGCCTTGTGCACACCAGGAACAGTGCGCACGATGAGCGCGTCAAGGCGTTGGCCGATGTCGCGCTTCCACCCCGGCATGGCCGCGATGTAAGCCTGCACGRGTGCATCGCCCTCGCCCTTGGGAATCTGCGGGTTGCCGCCTGAGAGCAGGGCCGGCTTGCCTGCCTTTGCCGCCACCCTGCTCGCATCGGGCTTCTTCTTGGCCATTGCATTCATCTCAATGCCTTGTGTCGAAGACCCGGGCAGTCAACCTGCCCGCGCCAGAACCTGTTCGAGCTTGGCAAAGAACTGCGGCCAGCCGTGCTTGGCGCCCTGGTAGGCCTGCTCCTGGTCCAGCCGGAAGCCCGACTGCTCCATGCGCAGGTGTGTACCCGTGCCTGTGGGGGTAAGCGTCCAGGTGACGACGCTTTCAAGGCCATAGGCGGCCCAGGTGTAAGACAGCGTTTTGTCGGGCTCGATGGCCAGAACCTGGCATTCGACAGCGCCCCAGTCTGCGCGCAGGCTGAAACGCTGGTCCATGACGGGCTTGAAGTCGTTCTTCATGAGCCACTCTTCGATCAGGTGCGGCTGCGTGAGGGCGCGCCAGATTTTTTCGGGCGGGTAAGGGATCTCGCGCTCGACGACGACGGCGCGTGTTTCAGTGGAGGCAGTGGTGGTGTTAAGGGTTGCGGTGTTGCTCATTGGTCCATCCTTTTCAAAAGTGATTCGAGATGATCGATGCGGTCGTTCCAGAAGGCGCCATAAAAACTC
>NZ_JBFUAZ010000951.1:0-1006 GCF_056406035.1 Polaromonas sp. P1_E1_2
GGATGATCGCGATATAAAAACCGACATACGTCAACACAAACAGCGCGCAAAACATCATGAGGATCGAAGTCTCACGCCAGAACAGCACTGCCGGCACCACAGTCAGCAAGGTAAAGCTCCAGAGATAAGGTGACGTCCGGTTGTTGCGCATCAACATGCGCCGCGACTCGTCATCGTGGAACACACCACGCACCAGGCGGCGGTAGATCAGCTGATGGAAATGCAGCGCATCAGCCACCCCGGGCGATCCGCCGCGCGCCAGCTTTCGGTAGATCGAAAAAACAGTCTCCCAGACCGGATAAATGATCAACAGCATCGGAAACCACGGCGAAACCATCTGGTGGCGCTGCACCAGCAGTATGCAGGCGAGCGCGATCACAACACCCCAGAGATAGGCACCCCCATCCCCCGCAAAAATCAGGCCACGGGGGTAATTCCACATGAGAAAACCCATGGTCGCACCTGCCAGGCAGACAACGATGGCAGCCAGCTGACGGTCACCAAGCTGAAGCGCGACATAGGCGATTGCCAGGCAGATGAGCGACGCGACGGTACCCGCCAGGCCGTTGTAGCCATCAATGATATTGAACGCGTGCGGCAAGCCGCAGAACGCGAAAAAAGCCAAGGCAACGCCGACCCAGGGAAATGACAGCAGCAGCATGTCGATTCCTGGCACACCGAGCCGCGGTAACGCCAGCCCGAACAGGCTGCACGCCAGCGCTGCGGACAGGCCCGTCAGCAACAGGCGGTAACGCACCGTCAGCCGCTGCGTGAGATCTTCATAAACGCCGCCCAGCACGGCTGGCAGCAGGACCACCACCAATTGCAGGGCGGTATGCCAGCTCATGGGCACATTTACCCGGCTGGCGGTTGTTTCAGCTATCACGCCGGCAAGCAAGCCAGCCAATAAGCCCAGCAGTATCCCGATGCCGCCGACGCGCGGTATGTTTCCCGCATGGAACCGCTGCGGTTTGCTCACGTCGTATCGGCTGGCATGCTCACGCGC
>NZ_JBFUAZ010000952.1:0-1753 GCF_056406035.1 Polaromonas sp. P1_E1_2
GTACGTAGATGAACGCGTAACTTGATTCCGGTGCTGGATAGCAGCATGTGATTCCTTTGTGATCGGGTTGACTGGATGTCGTGTCGGTGTGGAGGTGGCCGCCATAGCACGACGCCGGCCGTCCGTCTTTCGATGAATTCATTTCTGGCTGCCTGCCAGTCAACCCATCGGCGAATGGGCCAATCGGACCATTTCGCCACCGCCTGGTTGGCGGGCTCCTGGTCGTTGACAGGCTCAAGTCCGGGCGGAATTTGGCAATTGGGGGTGACGCCGTAGCTCAGCCGGCTCGTCTGGTGACGGCTTTCCACAAAGCCGCCTGCTTCCAGCATGTCCATGGCTTGCTGGACATCGTTGGGTTCATACGTGGGTTTCCAGTGAGGGTGAAGCGAGGCCAGCGTCCACCAGCCGCCGGTGGCGCGCAACCGCAACCACAGGGCACGTACATCGTGGGTGATAAGGTCGCCCATGATTGGTCGCGATCTCGCTCAGGCGCTCTGACGACGTTTACGGTTGGGAGTACGGAGGCCCATCCGTGAGGGCGTTGTTGGCGGTCAGCTCGTGTGCCAGTTTGCGCTGGGCCTGATTGCGCTGATGCGGCATGGTGACCGTGATCTTGCGCGTCTGCTGAAAGGCCAGCGCCCGGCTGGCGGGATTGAGGTAACGCGACGGCCAGAGATCCTCGGGCCTTTTGTCGAGGGCGCGTGCCACGAGCTGCTCGGCCGCCAGCCAGGGGCTGGTCAGCACGCGTTGTATGTGGCTGTAACCGTTTTCCATGGCAATTTTTCGAAGACTGGTACCGCGTTTGCGGAGGGCAGCAATGACATCGGCGGGGTGCATATCTTCCTGTGCGGGTGTCGATTTAATTGTGCTCATATCTAATATTTTGAGCACAAAACAGGCCAAGTCAAACATTTTTTTCTGCCTGTTTCAATTTGTGCTACTTTTATTGTATTTTTTACCAATTAAATGAGTGTTATGTTTTCTCATTTAGTGGCGAACCGAAGCCAGGTCGGTTTTCATGCGCCAGTTTGGCCAGCGCTGCCGCATGGCCCGGGGTACAAGGGAAATCAATGAGGTTGCGGCCACGGTCGGGGTTCACCGCAACACCATCTGGAACATAGAGCGTGGCGACAGCCTGCCGGATGCGTTCGAGCTGGAAGTACTCGCCAGGGAATACCGGTTGACGCCTGGGCAACTACTGGGCCGGGAAGCTCCAGACGAAACCCGGGCTGCTGCGGCAGTGGCGCGCGACGTGCGCGCGGTCGAGACCGGCACGTTTGTCTATGCGCCCCTGTTTGACCTCCGCGCTTCGCCGGGCCGGGATGTATTCAACGACCTTGGGTCGGTCGTGGCGATGCGACCCTTTGATGTGCAGTTCATCCGGTATGACCTGGGCATTGACCATAACGACATTGTCATGTCCACGGTGGCGGGCGCCTCGATGGAGCCGTGGCTGCATTCCAGGGACGCAGTGCTGACTGACTTGCGGGATCGCGATGCCCTGACGGAGGGCGTGCACATGGTAYGGCTTGACGGCGCCTTGCTGGTCAAAAAACTGCAGCGCCTGCCCGGCAAGATATTGCGCGTCAGCAGCTACAACCCGGCGTATGAACCGTTTGACATCCAGGGCTACGAAAGTACAGACCGGGATTTTGCCGTGCTTGGCCGCGTGCGCTGGGCCGGCGTGACTTTTAACTGAGCGTAAGTCCCTAGACCGCAACGCAACAGGCGTGCGCCGCGGATGGCATTGCGG